>NZ_SLVT01000026.1:0-98322 GCF_004345505.1 Micromonospora sp. CNZ303
GGGCCGGGGGCCGGGGGCCGGGGGCCGGGGGCCGGGGGCCGGGGGCCGGGGGCCGGGGGCCGGGGGCCGGGGGCCGGGGGCCGGGGGCCGGGGGCCGGGGGCTCAGCCACCCGAGTCGGCCAGCTCGGCGCCCTCCGGGACGGTGTCGTCGTCGCGGCTGGCCAGCCAGCCGTCCGGCAGGAAGACCTTACCGGGCGAGTTGGTGCGGCCGCGCGGCTGGCCCAACGTGGCCACGGGGAAGGGCTCGGTCGGGTCCAGCTTGGCGAGCAGGTCGTCGAGCTGGGCCAGGCTCTCGATCATCGCCAGCTCGCGGCGCAGCTCGCCGCCGACCGGGAAGCCCTTGAGGTACCAGGCGACGTGCTTGCGGAAGTCGGTGCAGCCGTCCCGCTCGCCCCGGGCAGGGCTACGGGAGCCGGCGGTGAACTGGTCGACCAGCAGTTCGGCGTGGCGGCGCATCGTCAGCGCCACCTCGCCGAGGGTGGGCAGGCGGCGCTCCGGGCGGCCGTCGAACGCGGCCTCCAAATCGGCGAAGAGCCACGGGCGGCCCAGGCAGCCCCGGCCGATCACCACCCCGTCGACGCCCGTGTGCGCCACCATCCGTAGCGCGTCGTCGGCCTCCCAGATGTCGCCGTTGCCGAGCACCGGCACGTCGAGGGCCTGCTTGAGCGTCGCGATGGCGTCCCAGTCCGCCGTGCCGGAGTAGCGCTGTGCGGCCGTACGCCCGTGCAGGGCGACCGACGCCACGCCCGCGTCCTGGGCGGCGAGGCCCGCTTCGACGTACGTCAGGTGGTCGTCGTCGATGCCCTTGCGCATCTTGACCGTGACCGGCACCCCGGCGGGTGACGCGGCGTCCACCGCGGCCCTGACCAGCCGCGCGAAGAGCCGGCGGCGCCACGGCAGCGCCGAGCCGCCGCCCTTGCGGGTGACCTTGGGGACCGGGCAACCGAAGTTGAGGTCGATGTGGTCGGCGAGGTCCTTCTCCACCACGATCCGCACGGCGGCGGCGGTGATCTCGGGGTCGGTGCCGTAGAGCTGGAGGCTGCGGGGCCGCTCGTCGTCGCCGAACGCGATCATGCGCAGCGTCTTGGGGTTCCGCTCGACCAGCGCGACGGTGGTGATCATCTCGCAGACGTAGATGCCGCCGCCCTGTTCCCGGCAGAGCTGCCGGAAGCCGACGTTGGTGATGCCGGCCATCGGCGCGAGCACCACCGGCGGCCACACCTCGTGCCGCCCGAGGGTCAGCGGGCGCAGTGCGGGAACGGTCGTCGCGGTCACCGGACAAGTGTACGGAGGTCTGGCCGGCGCGTTTCCCCGCCGGCCAGACCCCCGTAGTCGCCGCTCAGCAGCCGGGGAGGCGCTCGATCAGGTAGCGCTCGACCTGGTCCAGCGCGATGCGCTCCTGGGCCATGGTGTCCCGGTTCCGGACGGTCACCGCGTTGTCGTCCAGGGTGTCGAAGTCGACAGTCACGCAGAACGGGGTGCCGATCTCGTCCTGGCGGCGGTAGCGGCGGCCGATCGCCTGCGAGTCGTCGAACTCCACCACCCAGCGCTTGCGCAGGTCGGCGGCGAGGCCCTTCGCCTTTGGCGAGAGCGCCTCGTTGCGCGACAGCGGCAGCACGGCCACCTTGACCGGGGCCAGCCGCGGGTCGAAGCGCATCACCGTGCGCTTGTCCACGCCGCCCTTGGTGTTCGGCGCCTCGTCCTCGTCGTACGCCTCCAGCAGGAACGCGAGCACCGCGCGGGTGAGGCCGGCGGCCGGCTCGATGACGTACGGCATCCAGCGCTCGCCCTTGGCCTGGTCGAAGTAGGACAGGTCGACGCCGGAGTGCTTGCTGTGCGTGGAGAGGTCGAAGTCGGTGCGGTTGGCGATGCCCTCCAGCTCCGCGAACTCGGTCCCGCCGAACTGGAAGCGGTACTCGATGTCGACGGTGCGCTTCGAGTAGTGGGAGAGCTTCTCCTTCGGGTGCTCGTAGAAGCGCAGGTTGCTCTCCGACAGGCCCAGGTCGAGGTACCAGTTCCAGCGCTCGGAGAGCCAGTACTCGTGCCACTGCTCGTCCGAGCCCGGCTCGACGAAGAACTCCATCTCCATCTGCTCGAACTCGCGGGTGCGGAAGATGAAGTTGCCCGGGGTGATCTCGTTGCGGAACGACTTGCCGGTCTGGGCGATGCCGAACGGCGGCTTCTTGCGGGCGACCGTCTCGACGTTCTTGTAGTTGACGAAGATGCCCTGGGCGGTCTCGGGCCGCAGGTAGTGCATGCCCTCCTCGCTCTCGACCGGGCCGAGGAAGGTCTTCATCAGGCCGTTGAACATCTTCGGCTCGGTGAAGGTGCCCTTGTTGCCGCAGTTCGGGCAGTTCAGCTCGGTCAGCGAGGCCGGCGGCTTGCCGTGCTTGGCCTCGTACGCCTCCTCGAGGTGGTCGGCCCGGAACCGCTTGTGGCACGACTGGCACTCGGTCAGCGGGTCGACGAAGGCGTCCAGGTGGCCGGAGGCGGCCCAGACGTCGCGGGCCAGGATCACGGCGGAGTCGAGGCCGACCACGTCGTCGCGCTGCTGGACCATCGTCTTCCACCACTGCCGGCGGACGTTCTCCTTGAGCTCCACGCCGAGCGGACCGTAGTCCCACGCCGACCGGGTGCCTCCGTAGATCTCGCTGGAGGGGAAGACGAAGCCTCGGCGCTTGGCGAGGCTGACGACGGCGTCGATACGGTCGGCTGGCATGTTTCCTCCTACGCCGACTGGCGGTCGGCGGGGACGCGGTAAGGACGGAAGGAACAGTTCGGGACAACGGTACGACCCGTGCCGTCCCGGGCCCAGCAGAATACCGGGGGCGGGTCAGCTCACCCCGCACACCTCCATGCCGCCGGTCTGCTGGTCCTGCCCGAGGGTGACCTCCTGCCGGTCCTGCCGGCCGCCCGTGTAGGTGACGTCGACGGGCACGGTGAGGGAGACGGCGTCCACGTCGCCCACCCGGAAGGTCGCGATCTGCGGCTCGGCGGCCACCCGACGCTCGAACTCGCGGCGTGACTCGCGCCGCTGCGCGTCGTCGCAGAGCTGGTCGTAGGCCGCGCCGTACTTCCGCTCGACGAGCGCGCGGTAGTAGTCGGTGGAGACGGTGCGGCCCTGCTCGCGCACGGCCTGCACCCCGGTCACGGCCAGCCCCACCACGGCCGCGCCGCCACCGCCGCAGCAGAGCAGCACGGCGAGCGCCCCGGCGCCCAGCCCGAGCCAGAGCCGGGTGTTGCGCCCCTCGGTGGGCGGCGCCGCGAACGGCGGGGTGACCCCTGGCCCGGCTGGCGGGGCGGGCACACCCGGGTCCGCCGGCGGGCCGGGCACGGCGGGCGGCTGCGCCCCCTGCTGGCCGGGCGACGGAGGGTACGCCGGCGGGGTCGCCGGTCCGGGAGCGGTCATGCAAGCAATGTAGTGCCCACGGGCTCAGCGGTAAGGACCAGCGGCCCGATCGCTGGCGGCCGGGACGACGTCCCCGCCCGGGGCGGCGGCGGCGAGCGCCTCGTACGCCGACGGTTCGTCGAGCGACTCGGCGAGCAGCGGCACAGCGGTGATCTTGACGTCGAAGCCGCCCAGGGCCCGCCGGTAGGTGCCGACCGACTCCCACTCGGTGACCAGGCACCAGTGCCGGGGGTCGTCCAGCGCACGCACCAGTTGGCCGCGCAGGTAACCGGGGCGGGCCGCGAGCGCGGCGAGGGCGGCGTGCGCCCGCTCGGTGAACTCGTCGGCGACATCAACGTCCACCACGAACCGGTTCGTCACCAGCACGGGGTTCCTCCTCGTAGAGTCTGTGGGATGCAGCGTACGCAGAGCCGGATGCCGGCCCGGTTGGCCCGGGCGAACCCGACGACGGTGTTCCTGGTCACCCTCGTGCTGGTGCTTGTCGCGTTCTTCACCCCCGGCGTGGTCGGCGGGCTGTTGACCCTGCTGCTCGCCGCGGCCGTGGCCGCGCTGCTGGTCACCACCTGGTCGGTGCAGACGGTGCCGACCCGGGTGATCCGGCTGGTGGCGCTCACCCTGCTGGTCACCGCGGGCCTGGTGAAGCTGCTCTGACATGCAAGCATGCGTTTTTGACAATCATTATCGTTGTCGCGGACAGTTCACGACATGAACATCCGCTCCGCCCCGCGCACCCTGGCCGTCGCCACCACCGCCCTGCTCGCCCTGGGTGGCGTCACGGCCTGTTCCGACGACGGCACGTCCGGCGCCGACCCGCAGCGGGTCGACGTGGTGGCCGCCTTCTACCCGTTGCAGTTCCTCGCCGAGCGCATCGGCGGCGACGCGGTGAAGGTGAGCAACCTGGTCAAGCCCGGGGCGGAGCCGCACGACCTGGAGCTGAACCCGGGCCAGGTCGGCCAGGTCGCCGAGGCGGAGCTGGTCGTGCTCCTCAAGGGCTTCCAGCCGGCGCTGGACGAGGCCGTCGAGCAGAACGCCAGGGACCGCGCGTTCGACGTGTCGACCGTGCAGCCGCTGCTGGACGCCGCCGCGGGCGGCCACGACCACGAGCACGAGGGCGAGGAGCACGCCCACCCCGAGGAGTCGGGCAAGGCCGAGGAACCCGGCCACGACGAGGGCGGCACCAAGGACCCGCACCTCTGGCTGGACCCGACCCGCCTCGCCACGGTCGGCGACAAGCTCGCCGAGCGGCTCGGCCGGGCCGACCCGGACCGCGCCGCCGACTACACGGCCCGCGCCAAGACGCTGCGCGTCGAGCTGGAGAAGCTGGACGCCGAGTTCACGGCCGGGCTGAAGACCTGCCAGCGGCGGGAGATCGTGGTGAGCCACACCGCCTTCGGCTACCTGACCGGGCGCTACCAGCTGGAGCAGATCGGCATCACCGGGCTCAGCCCCGACAACGAGCCGTCCCCGCAGCGCCTGGCCGAGGTCGCCCAGGAGGCCCGGGAGCACAAGGCCACCACGATCTTCTTCGAGACGCTGGTCAGCCCGAAGGTGGCCGAGACCATCGCCGCCGAGGTCGGCGCGAAGACCGCGGTGCTGGACCCCCTGGAGGGGCTGTCCCCCGGCGGCGGCGACTACCTTTCGGTGATGCGTACCAACCTTGCGACCCTGAGGACGGCGTTGAGCTGCCAGTGACATCCCCAGTCATCACCGTCGCGCACGGGGTGGTCGGCTACGACGGCCGCCCCGTGCTGCGCGACGTCTCGCTGACCGTGACCGCCGGCGAGGTGGTCGCGGTGCTCGGCGCCAACGGCTCCGGCAAGTCCACCCTGATCCGCGCCGCGCTCGGCCTGGTGCCGCTCAGCTCCGGGTCGGTCACCCTCTTCGACCGCCCGTTGCGCCGCTTCCGGCAGTGGCACCGCATCGGGTACGTCCCGCAGCGCCTCGGCGCCGGCAGCGGCGTACCGGCCACCGTCCGCGAGGTGGTGGCCTCCGGCCGGCTCGCCCGGCGCGGGGTGCTGCGCCCGGCCGGCGCGGCGGACCGGGCGGCGGTGACCGCCGCGCTGGAGGCGGTCGGGCTCGCCGACCGGGCCCGCGATCCCGTGGCCACCCTCTCCGGCGGGCAGCAGCAGCGCACCCTGATCGCCCGGGCGCTGGCCGGTGAGCCGGAGCTGCTCGTCCTCGACGAGCCGACCGCCGGGGTCGACGCCGCCAGCCAGGAGGCGTTCGCCGAGGCGCTGCACGGCTTCGTGGCCGGCGGCGGCACGGTGCTGCTGGTGGCCCACGAACTCGGGCCGCTGCGGCCGCTGATCAGCCGGGCGGTCGTCGTACACCAGGGTGGGATCTGCCACGACGGCGCGGTGCCCGAGCCCGCCGGCCACCACGCGGAGCCCGACCACGACCACGTGCACCCGCACGGTCCCGACGAGCCCGCCGGGCTGTGGAGCAGCTGAGATGGAACTCTTCCAGTACCCCTACATGCAGCGGGCCCTGATCGGCGCGCTGATCATCGGCCTGGCCGCCCCGGCGCTCGGCATCTACCTGGTGCAGCGGAAGCTCGCCCTGATCGGCGACGGGGTCGGGCACGTGGCGCTCACCGGCGTCGGCGCGGGCCTGCTGCTCAACCGCTCCCCCGTGCTCGTCGCGGTGGCCGTGGCGACCGCCGGCGCGATCACCATCGAGCTGGTCCGCGCCCGCGGGCGCACCTCCGGCGACCTGGCTCTGGCCCTGCTCTTCTACGGCGGCATCGCCGGCGGCGTGACGCTGGTCGGGCTCTCCGACAGCACCAGCGCCAACCTCAACGCCTACCTGTTCGGGTCGCTGACCACGATCTCCCCGCAGGACCTGACCACCATCGCGGTGCTCGGCGTCGCGATCGGGGTGACCATGCTGGCGCTGCGCCCGGCCCTGTTCGCGGTCTGCCACGACGAGGAGTACGCCCGCGTCTCCGGCCTGCCGGTACGCACGCTCAACCTGCTGCTCGCCGTGGCCACCGCCGTCACGGTGACGATCGCCATGCGGGCCGTCGGGGTGCTGCTGATCAGCGCGCTGATGGTGGTGCCGGTGGCCACCGCGCAGCAGGTGACCCGGGGGTTCCGCAGCACGATGGCGGCGGCGATGGCGCTCGGGCTCTTCGCCGCCGGCTCCGGGGTCTGGGTGGCCGCGAACGCCGACACCGCCCCGGGCGCCTCGGTGGTGCTGATGGCGATCGCCTCGTTCGGGGTGGTCGCGGTCCTCGGCGCGGCGTGGCGGACGCTGCGCAGGCGGCGCACCCCCGCCGCCGCGCCCGCGCCGGAGCCGCACGAGGTCGTACTTCACTGATCCTGGTCAGCGCCGTGCCGGTGGGATTGGTTACCGTTACAGGGTGACCGACGGATCAGGCTACGACGCCTTCGAGGGCGCGAGCGAGCTGTTGCGTGCCCTCTCGGCACCGATCCGGCTGGCCATCGTCAGCGAGCTCGCCGAGGGCGAGCGCTGCGTGCACGAGCTGGTCGACAAGCTCGGCGCCGCCCAGCCGCTGGTCTCCCAGCACCTGCGGGTGCTGCGGGGCGCCGGCGTGGTGCGCGGCTCCCGGCGGGGTCGCGAGATCGCGTACGCGCTGGTCGACGAGCACGTCGCACACATCGTGGCCGACGCGGTGAGCCACGCCGGGGAGGGATCATGATCATGGCGGGTTCCACTGTCCGCAACACCCGGCAGCGCTCGGCGGTGAGCGCACTGCTCGGCGAGCTGGAGGGCTTCCACAGCGCGCAGGAGCTGCACGCGATGCTGCGCGAGCGCGGCGAGCGGGTCGGGCTGACCACCGTCTACCGCACGCTCCAGGGGCTCGCCGACACGGGCGATATCGACGTGATGCGCCCGCCGGGCGGCGAGCACCTCTACCGCCGGTGCAGCGAGGGCCACCACCACCACCTGGTCTGCCGGACCTGCGGCCGCACCGTGGAGGTGGCGGGGCCGACGGTGGAGAGCTGGGCCGAGCGGGTGGCGGCCAAGCACGGCTACGCCGACGTCAGCCACACCCTGGAGATCTTCGGCACCTGCCCGGCCTGCGCGAGCTGACCCCGCCCCTAGCGCCGTCCGCCGGGTCCCGTTGCGTCGGCGCCCCGCCGTCCGCCGGGTCCGCCCGTGGCGCTGGCCACCGCCCGCCCGCCTCGTCGGGCGCGGGTCCGCCCGTTGTGCCGTCCGCGTCCGCCGGCCACCGTTGCGTCCGGTGCCCGCCGTCCGTTGGACGGTGTGCAGCCGTCCGCCGGGTGGTGTGCCGTCGTTCGCCGGGCGGTGTGCCGTCGTTCGCGCCGTGCCAGGGGCCCTCGCACGTGGCACGCTGTCCGGCGTGAAGATCTACGCCGATCGTTTCCCGACCGCCGTCCGACAGTTGATCACCGACCTGCTCGTCGTCGCCTGGGTGTACGGCGCGATCCGTGGCGCGCTGTGGCTGCACGACCTGGTCCAGAAGCTCGCCGTACCCGGGCAGAAGCTGGAGGGCGCCGGCAGCGGCCTGGCCGACAACCTGGCCGACGCCGGCGGCAAGGTCGGCCGGGTGCCGCTGGTCGGCGACGAGCTGACCGCGCCGTTCGAGCGGGCCGCCACCGCCGCCCGCTCGCTGGCCGAGGCGGGGCGCGACCAGCAGGAGCTGGTCGACCAGCTCGCCCTCGCGCTGGCCGTCGCCGTGCTGATCTTCCCGCTCGGCCTGGTGCTCTTCGGTTGGCTGCCGCTGCGGGTGCGCTGGATGCGCCGGGCCGGCTCGGCCGCGAAGCTGGCCGCCGCGCCCGCCGGCCGGGACCTGCTCGCCCTGCGTGCGCTGGCCACCCAGCCGCTGGGGCGGCTGACCCGGATCGCCCCCGACGTGGCCGAGTCGTGGCGACGCGGCGACGACGCCACCGTCGACGCCCTCGCCGCCCTGGAACTACGCCACCTGGGCCTACGCGCCAACCGCTGACCCCACCCACCCGCCCGGCCCGTGCCCGCCCCGCCCCGGCCCGTGCCCGCGCCGCCCCGGCTCGGCTCGGCCCGGCGATCATGCAGTTGTGGTGCCCGGAACGGCCACTTTCGCGCCTTTCGTGGGACGCCACAACTGCATGATCGACGCCGAGGGCGGGGGGCGGGGGCGGGGCGGGGAGGAATGGTCAGGAGGAGGGTGGGGGCGGGGGTGGGATGCGGCGGCGGGTGTCGGCGGCGGTGGACGGGCCCGGCGACCAAGGGGCCACCCAGGGGAGGTCGTCGGCGGGGGTGATCACGCCGTCCTCCAGGGCGGCGTAGCGCCCGGCCAGGATCCGCTTCGCGGCGGTCGTGTCGACGGAGTCGGTGTTGTCCCACAGGGCGGCGAAGAGCGCGTCGACGCGTACCCGGGCCTGCCGGCAGAACAGGTCGGCCAGCTCGACGTTCTCGGGGCGGGTGTCCCGCTCGGCGTAGGCGCGTACGCAGACCGCAGACATCGCGAACAGCTCCGCGCCGATGTCCACCACCCGGCCGAGGAACGCCTGCTTGCGCTCCATCTTGCCCTGCCAGCGGGACATCGCGTAGAACGTCGAGCGGGCCAGCTTGCGCGAGGCGCGCTCCACCTGCCGCAGGTGCCCGGCGAGGGGACCGAACTCGGCGTACGCCGAGGGGCGCTGTCCCCGGCCGACGGCGAGGGTGGGCAGCCACTTCGCGTAGAAGGCGCCGGCCCGCGCACCGGCCTTCGCCTTGCGGCCGAGCCCGGCGTCCGGGTCGATGATGTCCCCGGCGACCGACAGGTGCGCGTCGACCGCCTCCCGGGCGATGAGCAGGTGCATGATCTCGGTGGAGCCCTCGAAGATGCGGTTGATCCGCAGGTCGCGCAGCAACTGCTCGACGGCGGCCGGTCGCTCGCCCCGCGCGGCGAGGGAGTCGGCCGTCTCGTAGCCGCGTCCGCCCCGGATCTGCACCAGCTCGTCGGCGATCTTCCAGGCCATCTCGCTGGCGTAGAGCTTGACCAGCGCCGCCTCGATCCGGATGTCGTTACGGTCGTCGTCGGCGAGCAGGCAGCAGAGGTCCAGCATGGTCTCCATGCCGTACGTCGTCGCGGCGATGAAGGACAGCTTCTGGGCCACCGCCTCGTGCTCGCCCACGGGCCGCCCCCACTGCACCCGGTCGACGGCCCACTCCCGGGCCACGTTCAACGCCCACTTGCCGGCGCCGACACACATCGCCGGCAGCGACAGTCGCCCGGTGTTCAGGGTGGTCAGCGCGATCTTCAGGCCCTTGCCCTCACCACCGATGACGTTCTCCTTCGGTACGAAGACGTCGTGGAAGCGGGTCAGGCTGTTCTCCAGGCCACGCAGGCCGATGAAGGCGTTGCGCCGTTCGACCGTGATGCCCTCGGTGTCGCCCTCGACGACGAAGGCGGTGATCCCGCCGCGCCGCCCCTCGGTGGCGGGCACCCGGGCCATCACCACGAGCAGGGAGGCGACGGTGCCGTTGGTGGCCCACAGCTTCACGCCGTTGAGGCGGTAGCCGGTGCCGTCGGGCGTGGGCTCGGCGGTGGTGGCCAGTCGGGCCGGGTCGGAGCCGACGTCCGGTTCGGTGAGCAGGAACGCGGAGACCTCACCGGCGGCGAGCCGGGGCAGGAAGCGCTGCTTCTGCTCGGCGGTGCCGAACATCTTCAGCGGCTGCGGCACCCCGATCGACTGATGCGCCGAGAGCAGCGCGCCGATCGCCGGGCTGACCGAGCCGGCCAGCATGAGCGCCCGGCAGTAGTGCAGGTTGCTGAGCCCGAGCCCGCCGTACGACCGGTCGATCTTCATGCCGAAGGCGCCGAGCCGGGCCAGGCCCTGGAACACCTCGTCCGGAATGGACGCGTCCCGCTCGATCGCGGCACCGTCCACCTCGGAGGCGAGGAACTCGCGGAACCGGCCGAGGAACTCGTCGGCGCGGGCGACGTCCGCCGGGTCGGAGCGCGGCCAGGGGTTGATCAGGTCGAGCCGGAACCGGCCGAGGAAGAGTTCCTTGCCGAAGCTGGGACGGTCCCAGGAGGACTCCCGGGCCGCCTCGGCGACCTGTCGGGCCTCCTTCTCGGAGACCTGGCCGGCCTCGGTCGGCAGGGGCCCGGCCGCGCCGGCCGGGGGCGGGTTGTCGGCGGCGGCAGGCGGTTTGTCGGCGGCGGCGGGCGGGGCGTCGGCCGACGGCGGCGGCTGGTCGGCGCCTGATCCGTCGGGCGCGGGTCGGCTGTTGTGTGTCGCGGTCACGGCGGCCCCCTCGAACCTCGGTCCGGATGCGTCAACGTGCTCGACGAACAGCACGCTACCCCCGGGTGTTACCCAGGGGTAGCGATTGGTAAATATCGAGTTGTGTCGACCTTCGTCAGTCGCTGAGGGACCGTGGCTCGTTCTCGTTCTCGTCGTCGTCGGTGTCGTCGTCGCCCCAGTTGCGGCGGGAGAACGGCAGGAACACCCAGAAGGTGAGGAACCAGAGGCCGGTGAGGCCGCTGAGCACCAGGGCCACGCTCCGGTCCAGCACGAAGTCGGTGATCAGCAGCACCGCGCTGACCATCGAGATCAGCATGAAGGCGAGCCCGCCGCTGGCCATCCGGTGGGCGAACCGGACCAGCTCCGGCTTGCGGCCCTGCCGGAACAGCGCGCGGTGGAACGCCACCGGGGAGATGATCATCGCGGTGGCCGCGGCCGCGGCCAGCAACGCGACGATGTAGACGTCCTTCTGGAAGCCACTCGTACGGGTGAAGCCGTTGCTGAACGGCAGGGTGAGCAGGAACGCGAAGAGGATCTGCACGCCGGTCTGGGCGACCCGAAGCTCCTGGAGCAGGTCGGCGAAGTTGCGCTGCCAGCGCTGCTTCTCGGTTTCCTTGGACACGCGCTACCTCCGGTCAGACGGTACTGCCGGCGGGGGCGGCCGGCGGCAGCATCGCTGATGCCCCACCCGCCGACGCGCGAAACCGACTCACGTCACTGTCTGACGCGCCGGTTCGGGTCGATCGTCATGCGGCCGCCCGCAGCCGCAAGGCGTCAGGAGCCGCGGCGGATCCGGCCCGCGTACCGGGCCTCAAGGGCGTTGTTGTGCTCGTCGCCCCCGGCGATGTTGGCCGACAGGTAGACGGGGGGCCGCTCCCCCGCCGCCAGCAGTCGCGCCACCACCTCGACCGTGATCTGCTGCGCCAGCAGCGCCGCGGTGATCGACGAGACCGCGCCGACCGCGCCCCCGCCGGGCAGTGGCAGCGTCGCGTCGCCGTACGGGGCGCCGTTGTCGAGCACCACGTCGGCGAAGTCGGCGAGCTTGCGTCCCGACGGGTGGCGCGAGGTCATCTGCCCGGAGTGCTGCGCCGAGGTGATCGCGACCAGCCCGTGGCCCTTCTCCCTGACCAGCGACGCGAACTCCACCATCGCGCCGTTCACGCCCGAGTTGGAGGCGAGCACGAAGACGTCCCGGGGGCCGACGGGGGCCAGTTCGTAGAGGCGGTGCGCCACCGCCGGGTCGCGCTCCAGCAGCGGCCCGAGCACGTCGACCGGGGCGCCGCCGAGCAGCACCAGGTCCCGCAGGGCGATGCGGTTCGTCGGGACCAGCCCGCCGGCCCGCCCGGCGATCTCCATGGCCAGCGCCTCGGAGTGGCCGGTGCCGAACGCGTGGACCACGCCGTCGGCGCGTACCGCCTCGGCGATCAGGTCGGCGGCCCGCCCCACCGCCTCGCGCTGGCTCTCGGCGACCCGGTGCATCGTGTCGGTCACCACGGCCAGGAAGTCCTCGGCCTTCACCGTCGTGTCTGCTCGGTCCATGTCGTACCTCCGTCAGGGGTGGGCCCGGCGTCCGCCGGCCGGTGTCGCGGGGAAGGTCAGACCGGGTCGTGCACCCGGGCCAGGATCGCCTCGGCCAGCGCGGCGGGCGCCTCGTCGGGGATCCAGTGGCTCACCCGGGGCAGCTCGACGAAGCGGTAGTCGGCGGTCACGTGCTCGGCGCACGCCTCGGCGGCGGTCCGGCCGATCGCGATGTCGCGACCGCTCCACACGTACGTGGTCGGCACCGCCACCGGCCCGGTGGCGGCCAGGTCCCGGCGGGACATCGCGCGGTACCAGTTCAGGGCGGCGGTGAGCGCGCCCGGCTCGCGCATCGGGTCCGCGTACGCGGCCACCCGCGCGTCGTCGCCGACCCCGTGCAGCATCCGGCGCAGCCCGGTCGCGCCCAGCACCAGCAGCGCCTTCTCCGCCGTGCCCGGCTTGCGGAACACCGTCATGTACGCCGAGCGCGCCTTCTGCCCCGCGTCCTCGGCCAGCGCCCACGCCATGGCGGCGGGGTGCGGCACGGAGACCGCGGTCAGCGTGCGGACCCGGTCGGGATGGTGGGCCGCGACGGCCCAGGCCACGGCCGCGCCCCAGTCGTGCCCCACCAGGTGCGCCGCGTCGACGCCCAGCGCGTCGAGTACGCCGAGCACGTCGGCGACCAGCTCCGGCAGCCGGTACGCCTCGACCGCCTCGGGCCGGGCGCCCGGCGAGTAGCCGCGCTGGTCCGGCGCGTACGTGCGCAGTCCCGCGGCGTGCAGCGCGGGCACCACGTCGTCGAACTCCCCGCCGTGCTGGGGGAAGCCGTGCAGCAGCAGGACGGGCGTGCCGCCCTCCGGTCCGCCGACGCGGACGTCGAACGTGAAACCCCGGGCCTCGATCCGCATGATCGTGAGCCTACCCAGCGCCGCACCTGGCCGCCCGGGACTGCCGGCCCACCTGTCACTCGTACTGTTGCCGGGGGACGGGTACCTGCCGCCAGGACTCCACGTCCAGGTAGGGAATCTCGGCGTCGTTGACCGGGTCGCGGGCGATACGGTCGCTGTAGCGGCCCGTCACCTCGATCCAGGTGTCGTCGGCGAGCCCGTCGGGGGCCGCGCCGGTCAGGCCCAGCTTGACCGGCCGCCCGTCAGCGGCGCAGCAGGAGAGCACCATCCGGGCCAGCAGCGGCCGGCCGTCGGGGCCGGTGGTGACGAAGCCGGTCAGCTGGACCCGGCGCTCGCCGATCGAGGTGCCCCGGTCGAACAGGGCCCGGGAGGCGTAGTCGAGCACGGTCACCCGCACCGGGTCGCCGGCGGGCAGCGGCGGGTAGTCGGACGGCTGCTGCCGGGTGGTGACGGCGGTGCCGGCCTGCCCGGCCGCGTACGAGCCCAGGGCCGGCGGGGCGACCAGCAGCAGGCCCAGCACGGGCAGGATCAGCAGCCAGCCGACCCGCGGCTCGCGGTGTCCGTGCCCGTCATGCCCGTCGTCGTCGCCGTGCCCGCCGTCGCCCTCGTGCCCGTCGTCGCCATCGCCGGGAGCGTCGGGGCCGGGTGTGCGCCGGGACCGCCACCCACCGGCCGGGTCGTCGGGGTGGCCGGCGGGCGTGCGCCGCAGGAGCGGGCGCAGCTCGTAGAAGAGGGTCATGACCGCGGCGGCCACCAGCAGCAGGCCGGCGGCGATCAGGAAGGGCCGCAGCCCCTCCTTGACGTAGCGCAGGTGCAGGTCGGTGAGGCTGGCCCGGACCACCGCGCCGCCGAGCAGCAGCAGGACGACCGCCTGCGCCTGCCGGTTCACAGCAGCACCGCCCCGGTCGCGGCGGCCACCGCGACGGCCACCGCGAAGGTGGTCGGGGCGAACCGCAGCGCGAACCGCCGGCCGAAGACTCCGGCCTGCATCGAGATGAGCTTGAGGTCGACCATCGGCCCCACCACCAGGAAGACCAGTCGGGAGGTCAGCGAGAACTGCGACAGCGAGGCGGCGACGAAGGCGTCCGCCTCGGAGCAGAGGGAGAGCAGCACGGCGAGCACGGCCAGCGCGAGCACCGACAGCACCGGCTCGTCGGCGAGGGTCTGCAACCAGCGCTCCGGCACCACGACGTTGATCGTGGCGGCGGCAGCCGCGCCGATGACCAGGAACCCGCCGGCGTGCGTGACGTCGTGCCGGACCGCACCCCAGAACGCCCGGCCGCGCGGGCCGCCGTCCAGCTCCGGCCGGCGCGGCAGCCGGATCCAGTCGGCCCGGCCGAGGCGCAGCCACAGCCAGCCCATGACCATCGCCACGAGCAGGCTCGCGACGGCCCGGCCGAGGACCATCGCCGGGTCGTCGGGGAAGGCCACGGCGGTGGCGGTCAGCACGATCGGGTTGATCGCCGGGGCGGCGAGCAGGAACGCCAGCGCGGCGGCCGGGGTGACCCCGCGCCGGATCAGCGACCCGGCGATCGGCACCGCCCCGCACTCGCACCCGGGCAGCACCACGCCGGCCGCGCTGGCCACCGGCACCGCGAGCGCGGGGTGCCGCGGCAGCGCCCGGGCCCAGAACGACCGGGGCACGAAGACGGCGATCACCGCGGAGAGCAGCACCCCGAAGACCAGGAACGGCACCGCCTGCACCATGACCGAGACGAAGACGGTGGTCCAGGTCTGCAACCGGGGCGCGGAGAGGGCCCGGGCGAGCGGCTCGCGGAGGACGACCAGCAGGATCAGCAGGCCGGCGAGGACCTCCACCGACCCGACCCGCCGGTCCGGGCCGCGGGGCGCCGCCGGCTTCTCCTCGCGTACGCCCGGAGGGGCCACACCCATCGCGCCCGGGTGCGACCCGTCCGGCGCGCGGCGGTCAGCCTCGGATGTCACGTACGTGTCCCTCTGCCGGATTTCCAGTGGCCGCCCGAGAGTACCGGGCCGGAACGGACGGCGTCGATCGACCGCGCTGATGAGCTGCGGAAAGATCACTTTGCCCGATGATCTTCAAAGGTGTTAGCGTCAGGCCACAACTTCACATCCGACAGGGGAGCGCACAGCGCTGAGAGTGCGGGCACCGCCCGCAGACCCTCGAACCTGATCTGGGTAATGCCAGCGCAGGGAGTTCGGTCGACCTCCAGCCGCGTCGACGTCCGGCATTTCCGGGCGCGGCGTGCGTCTTCTCCTGGTTCTCGTTCGGGACTGGGAGCAATCATGCGAGACAACAACACCGCCACCCGGTGGCGTACCGTCGACGTCGTCGTCGCGGCCGTGATCGCGGTGGCCTTCGGCGTCATCTTCTGGGCCTGGGGCCTGCTGTGGCGGGCCGTCGACCCGGCGTTCGCGTTCTTCCCCGCCAGCCAGGCGATCATGTACGGCGTGTGGCTGGTCCCGGCCGTCCTCGGCGGTCTGGTGATCCGCAAGCCCGGCGCGGCGCTCTTCTGCGAGGCGGTGGCGGCGACGGTCTCCGCGCTGCTCGGCTCGGAGTGGGGCGGCGTCACCATCGTCCAGGGCCTGATCCAGGGGCTCGGCGCCGAACTGGCCTTCGCCGCGTTCCGGTACCGCTCGTTCCGGCTGCCCACCGCGCTGATCGCGGGCGCGCTGACCGGCCTCGGCGCGGCCCTGTTCGACTTCTTCGTCTGGAACAGCGAGTACGCCCTGGGCAGCTACCGGATCCCCTACGCCCTGCTCACCATCGTCAGCGCCACGATCGTCGCGGGTGCCGGCGGCTGGGCCCTGACCCGCGCCCTGGCCACCACGGGCGCCCTGGACCGCTTCCCCGCCGCCCGAGACCGCACCCCAATCTGACCAACCCCCTCTCCCCCCTCTCCCCCTCCCCCACCCACCCACCCCCACGACCCGGCGCGTTGATCATGAAGTTGTTGCCACGACACGCCGTGCCGAACGACAACAACCTCATGATCAACGCCCACGGACGGGCAGGAAGGAAGGGGGCGGCGTGGGGGCGGTGACGTTGCGGGGGTTCGGGTGGCGGCATGCCGGGCGGCGGGCCTGGGCGGTGCGCGGGGTCGATCTGCGCGTCGAGGTTGGCGAGCGGATGCTGCTGCTGGGGCCCTCCGGGGCCGGCAAGAGCACGCTGCTCGCCGCGCTGGCCGGGCTGCTGCCCGAGGACTCGGGCGAGCAGGAGGGCACCGTCGAGATCGACGGGCTCGACCCCCGCAAGGGCCGGGAGCGGGTCGGCATCGTCTTCCAGGACCCGCAGACCCAGCTCGTCATGGCCCGCAGCGGCGACGACGTGGCGTTCGGGCTGGAGAACCGCGGCACCCCCGCCGGGGAGATCTGGCCCCGCGTCGACGAGGCGCTGGCCCGGGTCGGCTTCCCGTACCCTCGGGACCGCCCCACCGCCGCCCTCTCCGGTGGGGAGCAGCAGCGGCTTGCCCTGGCCGGCGTGCTGGCCCTGCGCCCCGGCCTGCTGCTGCTCGACGAGCCGACCGCCAACCTCGACCCGACCGGCGCGGCGCTGATCCGGGCGGCGGTGGCCGGCGCGCTCGACGCCGACACCACGCTGATCCTGGTCGAACACCGCGTCGCCGAGGCGTTGCCCCTGGTCGACCGGGTGGTCGTGCTCGAACCCGGCGGCGGCGTCCGCGCCGACGGCACGCCCGAGGCCGTCTTCGGTACGCACGGTGACGCGCTCGCCGACGAGGGCGTCTGGGTGCCCGGCCGCCCGGTACCGCCCCGCCACGCGACCGCGCCGCCCGGCGACGTGCTGCTCGCCGCCGACCGGCTCGGCCTGCCGCCCCGGCTGGCCCCCGTCGACCTGGCCGTACGCGCCGGCGAGGCGCTCGCCGTCGTCGGGCCCAACGGGGCCGGCAAGTCGACCCTCGCCCTGCTGCTGGGCGGTCTGCTCACGCCCGGGGCCGGCCGGATCGCGGCGACGACGGCACTGGCCGGTGGCGACGCCCGCACTCCCCCGCACCGCTGGCGCGCCCCGGCACTGGCCCGCCGGATCGGTTCGGTCTTCCAGGACCCGGAGCACCAGTTCGTCACCAACACCGTCTTCGACGAGCTGGCGCTCGGCCCGCGCCGCACCGGCCAGCCCGAGGCGGCGGTCCGGACCACCGTCGACACCCTGCTGTCCCGGCTGCGGTTGACGAAACTCGCCGCCGCCAACCCGTACACCCTCTCCGGCGGGGAGGCGCGGCGGCTGAGCGCGGCGACCGCCCTGGCCACCGCGCCCCGCCTGCTCGTCTGCGACGAACCGACCTTCGGCCAGGACCGGCGGACCTGGCTGGAGCTGGTGGACCTCTTCGCCGAGCTGCGCGACGCCGGGCACGGCCTGGTCGCCGTCACCCACGACCCGGAGTTCGTCGCCGCCCTGGCGGATCGCCGCCTCACCCTGGAGCGCCCGTGACCAGCCCGAACGCGGCACCGGTCACCCACCCGGACCGCCACCCCGCCCTGGGAGCGGACGTGACCAGCGACCGAACCGCCGCACCGGTCACCCACCCGGACCGCCGCCTCACCCTGGGGCGGGCGTGATCAGTTTCGAGCCGGTCGCCGCGCCGGAGGCGTTGCTGGCCCGGCGCAACCCGGTGGCCAAGCTCGCCGCGGCGCTGGTGTTCTCGTTCATCCTGATCGCCACCCTGGACCCGGTGGCGCCGGCCATCGCGATCGCCGTCGAGTTGGCCCTGCTGCCGCTGTTCGGGGTCCGTTTCCGGGTGTTGGCGCGGCGGGCCTGGCCGCTGCTGGTCGGCGCGGTCGGCGTGGTGGTGACGCTGGTGCTCTTCGCCGCCGAGCGATCCGGCCGGGTGCTGTTCGAGGCCGGCCCGGTGGTGGTCACCTCCGGGGTGCTGCTCACCGCGCTCGGCCTGGTGCTGCGGATGTTCGCGGTGGCGCTGCCCGGCGTGATCGTCTTCGCCACCACCGACCCGACCGACCTGGCGGACGCGCTGATCCAGAACGCGAAGGCGCCGGCCCGGTTCGCCATCGGGGCGCTTGCCGCGTTCCGGCTCGTGCCGCTGCTCGGGCAGGAGTGGCAGATGATCTCCATGGCGCGTCGCGCCCGGGGGGTCGAGGCCGGTCGCAACCCGCTGGCGAAGCTGCGGCTGTTCGGGTCGACGGCCTTCGCGCTGCTCGTCGGGGCGATCCGCCGGGGCACCCGGCTGGCCGTGGCGATGGACGCCCGGGGCTTCGACGCCGGGGTCCCGCGCACCGTCGCCCGGCGACAGCGCTTCGTCGCCGCCGACGGCCTGCTGATCGCCGGCGCGGCGGTGCTCGCCGGGGCCGCGCTGACCGTCAGCGTGCTGCTCGGCACCTTCCGCCCGCTGATCGGCTGACGCCGCCCGTTGGTCGGTCGACGGACCGGGCGAAGGCGCCGACCGGGCTGGGCAGACGGCGGGCGGGCCGGGTGCAGGCGCCTGCCCGGGTGGTCGGGCGACGGGCGGGCCGGGTGGAGTCGCCGGTGACGACGGCTCCACCCCGGCCCTGGCACCGTCAGCTGCGCCGGAAGGCGTACCGGCGGGCCTGCCCGGCCTTCTGGTCGCGCAGCGGGCCGGAGCGGCCGACGCCGGAGACCGGCGGACCGGCCTTCGGCGCGGCGGGCCGGTCGACCGGCAGTGCCGGCACGACCGGCGAGACCGACGCAACCGCCACCTCGTCGAGGTTGACGGGCGTCAGGTCCGCGACGGACGGCGTGGGGACGGTGGTACGGGACTTCTTCGGGTTGCGCCTGGCGGGCATCCGGTGCCTCCTCGGTCTGCGGGCCCTGTCACACCGGAGCAACGTCCGGTGACCGGGGCCCGTCTCGTTCGGCGACCGTCGCGCGACGGTCGGGCGGGATCGGGACAGCTGCCCGGGATCGACCACGAGGAGCACCGCCGTTCGACGGCCGGTGCGGGATGCGGACGCCCGGGAGCACGCGGACCCGCGGCGATGCGGCGGCGGGTCGGCTCGGCAGTGGGGCGTCAGTTGCGCATGCCCACACGCTAGCCGCCCCACCGGTCGCGCGCACCCGAATTACCGGCGGAGTCCGCGACCGGCCGGTCGCGTCCCGGGGAGGCCGCCCGGTGGAGGATCGTCGGCCGGCCCCCGCGCCCTTCGGGGCGACCGCCACGTGGCGGTGACGGAGTGGTCGACACGCCTCCGGGGCGCTCCGCCCGGCGGTACGGTCGCACCGGCGGGTGTCGACGGCGGAGGGCGGACGGATGGCCGGGCGGGCGACGGCACAGATCGGCGTGACCGGGCTGGCGGTGATGGGCCGGAACCTGGCCCGCAACCTGGCCCGCAACGGTTTCGCCGTGGCGGTGCACAACCGGTCGCCGGAGCGCACCCGCAGCCTCGTCGCGGAGCACGGGGACGAGGGGACGTTCCTGCCCGCCGAGTCGATGGCCGGCTTCGTCGCGTCGCTGGAGCGGCCCCGCGCGGTCATCGTGATGGTCAAGGCGGGCGGCCCCACCGACGCCGTGGTCGACGAGCTGGTCCCGCTGCTCGACGCGGGCGACATCGTCGTGGACTGCGGCAACGCGCACTTCGCCGACACCCGCCGGCGGGAGGAGGCGTTACGGGCCCACGGCCTGCACTTCGTCGGCACCGGCGTCTCGGGTGGCGAGGAGGGTGCCCTGCGCGGCCCGAGCATCATGCCGGGCGGATCCGCGGAGTCGTACCGCACGCTCGGGCCGATCTTCGAGCGCATCGCCGCCCAGGTGGACGGGGTGCCGTGCTGCCGGCACATCGGGCCGGACGGCGCCGGGCACTTCGTCAAGATGGTGCACAACGGCATCGAGTACGCCGACATGCAGCTCATCGCGGAGGCGTACGACCTGCTGCGGGCCGGACTGGGCGCGCAGCCTGCGCAGATCGCGGAGATCTTCCGTGGCTGGAACTCCGGCGAGCTGGAGTCCTTCCTGATCGAGATCACCGCCGACGTGCTGGCGCACACCGACGCGGCCACCGGGCGGGCGTTCGTGGACGTCGTGCTGGACCGCGCCGAGCAGAAGGGCACCGGCCGCTGGACGGTGCAGAGCGCGCTCGACCTGGGCATCCCCATCACCGGCATCGCCGAGGCGACCTTCGCCCGCTCGCTGTCCGGGCACGCCGACCAGCGCGAGGCGGCCCGCCGGGCGTTCCCGGACGCGGGCGCGACCTGGCGGGTCGAGGACCCCGACGCCTTCGTCGAGGACGTCCGCCGCGCCCTGCTCGCCTCGAAGATCGTCGCGTACGCGCAAGGCTTCGACCACATCCGCGCCGGCTCCCGCGAGTACGACTGGGGCATCGACCTGGGCGGCACCGCCACCATCTGGCGGGGCGGCTGCATCATCCGGGCGCGCTTCCTCGACCGCATCCGCCAGGCGTACGACGAGCGGCCCGACCTGCCGACGCTGCTGGTGGCGCCGTGGTTCGCGGACACCGTGAACGACGGCGTGCCGAGCTGGCGGCGGGTGGTGGCCGACGCGGCGCGGGCGGGCGTGCCGGCTCCGGCGTTCGCCTCGTCGCTGGCGTACTTCGACGCGCTGCGCGCCCAGCGGCTGCCGGCCGCCCTGATCCAGGCGCTGCGGGACAACTTCGGGGCGCACACCTACCAGCGCGTGGACCGCGAGGGCACCTTCCACACCCGCTGGCCCACCGACCGCACCGAAGCCAGAACCTGACCCCCGAACTCCGAAACCCCCGACCCGCGCGCCGATCATGCACTTCCGGTGGCCGGAACGCCCCGTTACGGGGCTTTCGCGGGGCACCACGACTGCATGATCGACGGACGGGTCGGGGGTGCGGGTGCGGGTTTGCGGGTGGGTGGGGTCAGAAGAAGCGGCGGCGCTTCGCCTTCTGGGGGCGGAGCATGTCGGCGCCCTTGTTGAGCAGGCGGCTCACCCCGGTCGGGCCGCGGCGGGCCTCCAGCGTGTGGCTGAGCCGGCGCGCGCCCGCCGCCGCCAACGGCACGGCGACGGCCATCATCGCCCACTGGGCAATACGCTTCTGGATCATGTGGGTTCACCTCCGTCGGTGGCTGCTGACCACCGTGGTACCCCGTACGACGGGGCGGTAAGCCTCAGGCGGGCGGCGGGGCGACCGGGTTGGGCAGCGCGCCGCCGAAGCGACGGTCCCGCTGCGCGTACAGCTCGCAGGCGTACCAGAGGTGGCGGCGGTCGAAGTCGGGCCAGAGCGTGTCGAGGAAGATCAGCTCGGCGTACGCGGTCTGCCAGAGCAGGAAGTTCGAGATCCGCTCCTCGCCGGAGGGCCGCAGGAACAGGTCCACCTCGGGGATCTCCGGGTGGTAGAGGTACTTCGCGACGGTCTTCTCGTTGACCTTCCCGGGGTCCAGCCGGCCCGCCGCCACGTCGCGGGCGATGGCGGCGGCGGCGTCGGCGATCTCGGCCTGACCGCCGTAGTTGACGCAGAACTGGAGGGTCAGCGTCGAGTTGCCCCGGGACATCTCCTCCGCCGTCTGCAACTCGGAGATGACGCTCTTCCAGAGCCGGCCGGCCCGGCCGGACCAGACCACCCGCACCCCCAGGTCGACCAGCTGGTCACGGCGGCGGCGGATGACGTCGCGGTTGAAGCCCATCAGGAACCGGACCTCGTCCGGCGAGCGCCGCCAGTTCTCCGTGGAGAAGGCGTACGCCGACAGGTAGGGGATGCCCATCTCGATGGCGCCCTCGACCGTGTCGAAGAGGGAGAACTCCCCCGCCTCGTGGCCCTTGGTGCGGGGCAGCCCGCGATCCTTGGCCCACCGGCCGTTGCCGTCCATCACCACGGCGACGTGCTTCGGCACCGCGTCGGCGGGCAGCGCCGGCGGTCGGGCGCCCGACGGGTGCGGAGTCGGCGGCACCGGCTCGCGACGCCCGGCCCTCATCGATCGGATCACTCGGTTCTCCCCCTGTTCACGCCGTCCGCACCGGACCCGACGCCGGGCGGCGGCGGGACCGGGCCGGCCCCCGGGGCGCCCCGGTCGACCAGCGGCAGCGAGCGTAGCGCGCGCTCCAGGTGCCACTGCAGGTGTGCCGCGACCAGGCCGCTGCACTCCCGGCGTACGCCGGTCTCGGTGGCGTCGGCGACCCGCCAGTCGCCGCTGGTCAGCGCGGACATCAGGTCGATGGTGGCCGGGGCCGGATGGGCCGCGCCCGGCGGCCGGCAGTCCGGGCAGACCGCGCCCCCGGCCGGTACGGAGAACGCCCGGTGCCGCCCCGGCGTGCCGCAGACGGCGCAGGCGGTCAGCGCCGGCGCCCAGCCGGCGAGCGTCATGCCCCGCAGCAGGTACGCGTCGAGCACCAGGGTGGTGGCGTGGTTGCCCTCGGCGAGCGCCCGCAGCGCGCCCAGGGTGAGCTGGAACAGCCGCAGCGACGGCTCCCGTTCGACGGGGGTGAGCCGCTCGGCGGTCTCGGCGATCGCGCTGGCCGCCGTGTAGCGGGGATAGTCGCCGAGGAACCGCTTGCCGTAGAGGTCGATGCCCTCGACCTGGCTGACCGTGTGCAGGGAGCTGCCGTGGTTGCCCTTCGGGTCGCCGGCGAGCTGGAGGTCGACGTGACCGAACGGCTCCAGCCGGGCGCCGAACTTGCTGGTGGTGCGGCGGATCCCCCGGGCCACCGCGCGGAGCCGGCCGTGCCGGCGGGTGAGCAGGGTGATGATCCGGTCGGACTCGCCGAGCTTCTGCACGCGCAGGACCACCGCGTCGTCGCGGTAGAGCTGTCGGCGGTACCCGGCCATCGGACCATTCTCTCTCGGGGTGCGGAATCAGGGTCAGCTCGGGGTGTCCGCGCGCGGAACCCCGATGCGCGGGGGCCGTCACGCCTCGTAGCGTGCTCGCATGGCTCTGCACCGCACCGCCGCCGCGCTCGCTGCGGCCACCACCCTGATCGTCGCCGCCGGGTGCGACAACCTGTCCTTCCGCCGGCTCGACTACGACAACACCGAGGCGGTCCGGATCAGCAGCATCCGGGTGCTCCCGGGGGCCGGCGACGTGACCGTCCGCGCCATCGGCGCGCAGGACGAGGTGCGGATCAAGCGGGTGGTGCGCTACCAGGGCGGTCAGCCCGACGCGACGTACGAGGTCAAGGGCGGCGAGCTGGTGCTGGACACCGACTGCGGTTCCCGGTGCAGCATCTCCTACGAGGTCACCGCCCCGGACGGGGTGAGCGTGAAGGGCGAGACCGGCTCCGGTGACGTCGACCTGAGCAGGGTGGGCCCGGTGGAGATGCGGCTCGGCTCGGGCAACATCCGGGTGACCGCCTCCAGCGGCCCCGTACGCGCGGAGACCGGTTCCGGCAACATCCAGGTGGCCGGCGCCGGCGGGCCCGTACGCGCCCAGACCGGCTCCGGCAACGTCGAGGTCGACGAGGTCGCCGCCGCGGTCACGCTGCGTACCTCGTCGGGCGACATCACCGGGCACCGCCTCGGCGGCGGGGTGGACGCGGAGACGGGCTCCGGGGACATCCTCGTCGACCTCACGACGCCGGCCTCGGCGCGGGTGCACGCCTCCAGCGGGAGCGTCGAGCTGGTCGTGCCGGCGGGCCGCTACCGGGTCCGCTCCAACACCGACGGCGGCGACGCCGACCTGGGCGTCACCGACGACCCGTCCGCCACGCTGGTGCTCGACCTCTCCACCGGCAGCGGCGACATCACGGTCACCCAGCGTTGATATCGACGGTCTCCGGCTCCCGCGCGGCCCGGGGCGCCGGCACCACCGCCCGCCCGCTGACCGGCCCGCCGGCCCTACCGTCGACCCCGTGCCGGGTGGCCGGTCCGCCGGCCCGGTTGTTGTCGACCCCGTGCCGGGTGGCGGCTCCGCCGGTCCTGCCGTCGGCGGCCACGCCGACGGGGGCCGGGCCGGGGCGGGCCGGGCCGGGGCGGGCCGGGCCGGGGCGGGCCGGGCCGGGGCGGGCCCGGCCGGGGACCAGCTCCGGCGGCCTGCGGGCGGCCACGTCCTCCACCCAGCCGACGAGGGCGGTCACCGCCGCGACCAGCGCGAAGACCAGCGCCACCCGGATCGCCAGGCCGAGCGGGTCCTGGTGCGACCAGCCCACCACGTCGACCAGCGGGGTGAGCGCCACAACGAACGGCATGTGCCACAGGTAGACGGTGAGCGCCCGCCGGTTGAAGATGGTCACCACCCGGCCGAACGCGGCGCTGCGGTCCACCCAGGGTGCGCTCGCCGGCCCCCGACCGAGCAGCACGAGGACGAAGGCCGCCGACCAGAGGGCGTTGCCCAGGGGGTTGTCGTTCAGGTCGTACCCGCGCGGTCCGGGGTGGGTGACGATCCAGGCGGCCCCGGCGGCGGCGAGGGCCAGCGCGACCGGGACCAGCACCCGGTTGGCCAGGCGGCGCAGCATGCCGGCCTGGTGGGCGAAGCCGAGCAGCCAGGCCCCGAAGTAGAGCCCGAACTGGTGCAGCGCCACCGGCAGCGCCGGGAGCAGGCCCAGTTCGGCCGCCGCGAGCAGGGCGTACGGGGCGACCAGGGTGGGCACCGGAGCGCGCCGGAACAGCCAGAGGGCCACCGGCGAGGCGAGCACGAACCAGAGGTAGTCGCGCAGGTACCAGATCACGCTGAGCGCGATCGCGCCCCAGCCGTTGGCCGGCGGGTCGGCGATGGGGAAGAGCCAGAGCAGCACCTTCGGGCTCAGCGGCAACCCGGTGAGCAGCATGGCCGGCACGAAGACGGCGGCGAGCACCCACAGCGACGGCAGTAGGCGCCGCAGCCGACGCACGACCGCCCCCGGCCCCCACCGGTGCAGTGAGGCCGCCATCAGCGAGCCGGCCAGCGCGAACATCACCGACATGGCCGGGAAGACGAGGGTCAGCGTGGCCCAACCGGTGACGTGGTAGACGACGACTCGAACGATGGCCAGGAAACGGAGCAGGTCCAGGTATCGGTTTCGCATCAGCCTGCATCTATGTCCGGGGATACGGGGGGTGTCCTACCCCCTACCCTCCGGGCCGAGCATGCCAAACAGAAGGGAACCCACCAGAAGGTGACATCTTCCATACATCCGACCGATACCGATCACGTGTCGGACGGGCTCCGGGCCGGGACGCGGCGCGTCCCGGCCCATGTCGTCAGAAGCCCAACTTGCGCAGCTGCTTCGGATCCCGCTGCCAGTCCTTCGCCACCCGGACGTGCAGGTCGAGGTAGACCCGGGTGCCGAGCAGCTCCTCGATCTGCCGGCGCGCGGTGGTGCCCACATGCTTGAGCCGGCTCGCCCGGTGGCCGATCACGATCGCCTTCTGGCTGGGTCGCTCGACGTAGACGTCGGCATAGATCTTCATGAGCCGGCCCTCGGGGACCATCTCCTCGACGACCACCGCGATGGAGTGCGGCAGCTCGTCGCGGACGCCCTCCAGGGCGGCCTCCCGGATCAGCTCGGCGACCAGCACCTGCTCCGGGTCGTCGGTGAGCATGTCGTCGGGATAGAGCTGCGGCGACTCGGGCAGGTAGCCGGTCATCACGTCGACCAGGGTGTCCACCTGGTGCCCGGAGACCGCGCTGACCGGCACCACCTCGGCGAACTCGCCCAGCTCGCTGACCGCGATCAGTTGCTCGGCCAGCCGCTTGCGGTCCACCAGGTCGGTCTTCGTGACCACCGCCAGCACGGTGGCCTTCAACTCGGCCAGCTCGCCGGTGATGAACCGGTCGCCCCGCCCGATCGGCTCGTCCGCCGGGATGCAGAGGCCGATCACGTCGACCTCGCTCCAGGTCTGCCGGACCAGGTCGTTGAGGCGCTCGCCGAGCAGCGTACGGGGGCGGTGCAGGCCCGGGGTGTCGACCAGCACGAGCTGGGACTCCGGGCGGTGCAGGACGGCCCGGATGATGTGCCTGGTCGTCTGCGGCTTGTTCGAGGTGATGGCGATCTTCTGCCCGACGATCGCGTTGGTCAGCGTCGACTTGCCGGCGTTCGGCCGGCCGACGAAACAGGCGAACCCGGCCCGGTAGGGGCGCGGCTGGAGATCGCTCACTCGACCACCGTGCCGAGGACGGACCCGTCCGGGGCGGCCACGTGGACCGGCGCGTCCGCGGCGAGGTCGCGTACCGCCGCGTGCCCCGCGCCGTCCAGCGTCGACGCCTCGGTGACCACCACGGCGGCCTCCAGCCGGGTCGCGCCGGCCGCCACCGCGGACGCCACCGCGAGCTGGAGCGCGGTGATCGTCAACGAGGGCAGCGACACGCTGGCCGCGGCGTACGTCCGACCGTCCTGGTCGCGGACCGCCGCGCCCTCCACGGCGCCCACCCGGCCACGCGCGCCACGCGCCAGGACGACCAGCTTGCCGTCCTCGGCGCTCAGCTCGACCGGGTCGGACGGGGTGGGCCGGGCGGCCGGTACGGCGGGTGACTCAGGCATCGGCGGGTTGCCTCTCCTCGGATCGGTTCGTGTCGTCCCGGGGCTCGGCGTGCTCGCCACGCCCCGGGCCGTTCTGCGTGTCGGTCGACTCCGCCCGGCTCACCAGCACGGTGTCGATCCGGTTGCGTCGGCCGGTGGTGCCCTCGGCGACCAACTGGAGCCCGGCGACCTCGACCTGCGCCCCGGGGATCGGGACCCGGCCCAGGGACTGGGCCAGCAGGCCGCCGACGGTCTCCACCTCGTCGGTGGGGAGGTCGGTGTCGAACAGCTCGCCCAGATCCTCCACCGGGAGCCGCGCGGTGACCCGCACCGCCCCGTCGTCGAGGTGCTCGACCGGCGGGCGCTCGACATCGTACTCGTCGGTGATCTCACCGACGATCTCCTCCAGGATGTCCTCGATGGTGACCAGCCCGCCGGTGCCGCCGTACTCGTCGACGACGATGACCAGGTGGTTGCGGGCGGCCTGCATCTCCGAGAGCAGGTCGTCGACCGGCTTGGACTCGGGCACGAAGGTGGCGGGGCGCATCAGCTCGGCGACCGGGAGCTGCCGGTCCTCCGGGGCACCGCCCTGGGTCCGCCGGATCAGGTCCTTGAGGTAGAGCACGCCGAGCACGTCGTCGACGCTCTCGCCGATCACCGGGATGCGGGAGAAACCGGAGCGCAGAAAGAGCGCCAACGCCTGGGAGAGCGTCTTGCGTTCCTCTATCCACACCATCTCGGTACGCGGCACCATCACCTCCCGGGCGATGGTGTCGCCGAGCGCGAAGACCGAGTGGATCATCTGCCGCTCGCCGTGCTCCACGACACCGCGCTGCTCGGCCAGGTCGACCAGCTCGCGCAGCTCCACCTGGGTGGCGAACGGCCCCTCCCGGAAGCCCCGGCCCGGCGTGACCGCGTTGCCGATCAGGATCAGCAGCGAGGCGAGCGGGTTGAGCGCCCGGCCCAGCCAGCGGACCAACGGCGCCACGGACCGCCCGACCACGTACGCGTGCTGCCGACCGATGGTCCGGGGGCCGACCCCGACCACCACGAAGCTGATCACGGTCATCGCGCCGGCGGTGACCAGCGCCGCGCGCCAGCCCGCGCCGAAGGTGTCGACCGCGACCAGCGCCACCAGGGTGGTGGCGGTCAGCTCGGCGAGCAGCCGCAGCAGGAGCAGGAGGTTGAGGTGGCGGACCACGTCCCCGGCGACGGCCTGGAGCGTCCGTGCGCCCCGCGCGCCGTCGCGGGCCAGCTCGGCGGCGCGGGCGGGCGAGACCGCGGCGAGGGCCGCTTCGGTCATGGCGATGAGGCCGGCCAGCACCACCAGGCCGGCCGCGAAGACCAACAGTTGCAGGTCGGGCAGGCCGGTGGCGGCGGCCGCCAGTGTCGGGGTGGCCATCACCGGGACCGGGTCGACCGCCAGCTCGCCAGCAGCCGGGCCTGGAGGGCGAACATCTCCCGTTCCTCCTCCGGCTCGGCGTGGTCGTAGCCGAGCAGGTGCAGCACCCCGTGCACGGTGAGCAGGTGCAGCTCGTCGGCGGCGGCGTGCCCGGCGGTGGCCGCCTGCTTGGCCGCCACCTCCGGGCAGAGCACGATGTCGCCGAGCAGCGCGGGCTCGCCGCCGGCGGCGGACGTCTCGCCGGGCCCGTGGTCGACGCTGCCCTCGTCCATGGGGAAGGCGAGCACGTCGGTCGGGCCGTCGCCGCCCATCCACCGGTGGTTGAGCTCGGTCATGTAGTCGATGTCGACCAGCAGCACGGACAGCTCGGCGAGGGGGTTGACCCCCATCTCGTCGAGGGCGTGCCGGGCCACGGCGAGCACGGCGTCGGTGTCGACGTCGACACCCGACTCGTTGGCGATCTCGATGGACACAGTCTTCCCTCGGTCTAGCGGCGCCGGCCGGCCCGGCCGCCCTGGGCGGACCGCCCCGGCACGGCGTGCACGCTCTGCGCCTGCTGGTTCTCCCGCTCGTCCCAGCGGGCGTACGCGTCGACGATCTCCCCGACCAGCCGGTGGCGGACCACGTCGGAGCTGGAGAGCTCGGCGAAGTGCACGTCCTCCACGTTCTCCAGGATCTCCCGGACCACCCGCAGGCCGCTGGTCGTGCCGCCGGGGAGGTCCACCTGGGTGACGTCACCGGTGACGACGATCTTGGAATTGAAGCCGAGCCGGGTGAGGAACATCTTCATCTGCTCGGGCGTGGTGTTCTGCGCCTCGTCGAGGATGATGAAGGCGTCGTTGAGGGTCCTGCCCCGCATGTACGCCAGCGGCGCGACCTCGATCGTGCCCGCCGCCATCAGCTTGGGGATGGAATCCGGGTCGAGCATGTCATGCAGCGCGTCGTAGAGCGGGCGCAGGTAGGGGTCGATCTTCTCGTTGAGCGTGCCGGGCAGGAACCCGAGCCGCTCCCCCGCCTCGACCGCCGGCCGGGTCAGGATGATCCGGTTGACCTGCTTGGCCTGCAACGCCTGGACGGCCTTCGCCATCGCCAGATAGGTCTTGCCGGTGCCGGCGGGGCCGATGCCGAAGACGATGGTGTGCGCGTCGATCGCGTCGACGTAGCGCTTCTGCCCCAGCGTCTTGGGACGGATGGTGCGGCCGCGCCGGGAGAGGATGTTGAGCGTCAGGACCTCGGCGGGCCGCTCGGCGCCGCCCTGCTCGAGCATGCCGACGGTACGCCGGACGGCGTCAGTGGTCAGGGTCTCGCCTTTCTCGATGAGTTCCAGCAGCTCGCTGAAGATCCGCTCGGCGAGGGCGTTGTCGGCGGGGGCGCCGGTGATGGTGATCTCGTTGCCCCGGACGTGCACGTCGCTGTTGACCGAGCGCTCGACCAGTCGCAGGATCTCGTCACCCGCGCCGAGCAGGTTGACCATGATCTTGGAATCCGGGACGGTGATCCTGGTCTGCACCCGGGGCGGGCCGGGAGGTGGGGTGCCGGTCATAGGTCGGGCCGAGGGGCCCTGCGCACCTGCTCTCGATCTCGGCGCCGGCCTGCTGGCGCGGCGCGCTGACGTTCCTGCCATCTTATCTTTCCAACAGCGGTGGCACCCTGCCCATTTCCGCGCGTGAAGCACGGGCGGACCGGTCACCTCGTCCGCGGCCGGGGCGGACCGGACGGGGCGGGTCCTCGGCCCGTCCGGTCGCGCGCGTCAGGAGCCGGCCCGGAAGTCGTACCGCTCGAAGGTCTCCTGGTGCCGGGTGAACCGGTAGGTCGCCCAGTGCATCCGGACCACCGTGCCGTGCTCGTCCCGGGTCAGCCGGAGCAGCTCCCCCGCCTCCCGGCCGGAGACCGTGCGGAACACGTCCGGCCGGTCCGGCAGCGCGACGAAGACCGACGGCGGCTTGCCCGCCGGATCGTCGGCGCCCCGGGCCCGCAGCTCGCCGTCGTGCCAGGAGAAGACGTACTCGAAACCCTCCCCCCACCAGCGGCCGAGCAGCCCGCGTACGCCCTCGGGGGCGGGCGGGCCCGGCTGCCACGGCGTGACGTCGGCGGGGTCGTGCTCGACCGCGGCGGCGAGCAGCCGGTGCGGCAGGTCGAGGACCTCGCCGGCGGTGCCGGAGGAGCCCAGCACCGCGACGCCCATCGCGCCGGGGGTGCCCTTCCCGCCCCGCCGTCCGTAGACGCTGGCCAGGAAGCCGGGCATCGCGCCGTAGTGCCCGACGTGCATGATCCGTTCGCCCTGCGGCACCAGGATCAGGCCGAGCCCGAAGCCGTCGGCCCAGAGCGTCTCGTCGGTGACCGTCGCCGGCCAGCACATCTCGTCGAGCGTGGCCGGGGCCAGCACGGCGCCGGCCGGGTCCAGCGCCGCCGGGTCGGCGAGGAAGGCCGCCCAGCGGGCCATGTCGGAGGCGGTGCTCCAGAGCTGCGCCGCCGGACCGAGCGCCCCGAAGTCGGTCGGCGGCTCGGGGCGCGCCTCGTCGGAGTAGGCGTCGACCAGGAACCCCGTCGCGGCGTGCGGTCCGGGTTCCGTCGAGGTCCCGGCCAACCCCAGCGGGGTCAGCACCCGCTCGGCGAGCGCCTCCGCCCAGGTGCCGCCCCGCAGGTGGCCGACGAGCCGGCCGAGCAGCGCCATGCCGAGGTTCGAGTAGTGGTAGCGGCGGCCCGGGGGCAGCACCCGCTCGGCCCGGGCCAGGTCGGCGACCAGCCCGTCGGCGTCCGGCGTGCGCAGGGTGTCCCAGACGTCGCCGTACGGCTCGCGTTGCAGGCCGGCGGTGTGCGACAGCAGCCGGCGCACCGTCAGCTCGCCGTGGGCCGGCAGGTCCAGGTGCCGGTCCAGCGGGTCGTCCAGGTCGAGCAGGCCGTCGTCGCGGCACTGGAGGGTCAGCACGGCGGTGAACGTCTTCGTGACCGACCCGATCCGGAACCGGGTGCCCGGCCCCAGCTCGGTGTCGTTGCCGGTCCCGCCGACGGCGCACGTCCAGAGCGGGCGGTCCGCCCGGTGCAGGGCCGCCGACACCGCCGGCACCCGGGCCTGCGCCTGGACCGTCCGGACCATCCGCGACAGGCGGTCGTCGACCACCGTCACGCGAGGTTCCGGGCCAGCATCGGGCCCAGCGGCGCCCCGCCGAGCACGTGCGCGTGCACGTGGAAGACCTCCTGGCCGCCGTACGCGCCGGTGTTGAACATCAGCCGGAAGCCGTCGCCGAGCAGTCCCTCGTCCTCGGCCACGGTGGCGGCCGTGGCGAGCACCTCCCCGGCCAGCGCCGGATCGCCCTGGGCGAGCGCCGCCACGTCGGCGTAGTGCTCCTTCGGAATGACCAGCACGTGCACCGGCGCCTTCGGGTCGATGTCGCGGAAGGCGAGCGTGGTGGCGGTTTCCCGGACGATCGTGGCCGGAATCTCACCGGCGACGATGCGGCAGAAGAGGCAGTCGGTTCCCATGCGGGGCAGTGTAAGGAAGGGCACCTTGTCAACGCCTTCGGTAGAGGAAGGGCCCCTTCCTTGCACCCGGGGTGGGCAGGCATGATGGCCGGCGTGACTTCACGGGCGGTACTGGTGACGGGGGCCTCGCGCGGCATCGGGCGGGCGGTGGCGACCGCGTTCGCGGCGGGCGGCGACCGGGTGGCGATCCACCACCGGGACTCGGCGGAGCTGGCCGAGCGGCTACGCGCCGAACTGCCCGGTGAGGGGCACGTCGTGGTCCGCGCCGACCTCACCGACCCGGACGCAGTACGGGCCATGGTCGACGAGGCGGCCGGCCTGCTCGGCGGGCTCGACGTGCTGGTCAACAACGCCGGGGTGTACGGCGAGCGGGACGCCCCGCACCCGGTCTTCGGCGCCTCCTACGAGCAGTGGCGCGCGCAGTGGCGGCAGGTGCTGGAGACCAACCTGACCGGCGCGGGCAACGTCATCTGGTGCGCCGCGCAGCACATGCGCGACCGGGGCGGCCGGATCGTCAACGTCTCCTCCCGCGGGGCGTTCCGGGGCGAGCCGGAGCAGCCGGCGTACGGGGCGAGCAAGGCGGGGCTGAACGCGCTGGGGCAGTCGTTGGCGGTGGCCCTCGCCCCGTACGGCATCACGATCGCGACGGTCGCCCCTGGCTTCGTGGAGACCGACATGACCACCGGACACCTGAGCGGGGAACGGGGCGCCGCGATCCGGGCGCAGAGCCCGTTCAACCGGGTGGCCCGTCCCGAGGAGATCGCCGCCGCCGTGCACTGGCTCGCCTCCCCGCAGGCGGAGTGGGCCTCCGGCACCATCGTCGACCTCAACGGCGCCTCCTACCTGCGCAGCTGACCGGCTTCGTTCCTCAGCGAACTCCCAGCGTGGCGGGGGTGACGGTGGGTACTGCCGGGGTAAGGGTTGCCGGCATGACGGACAGCGTGCTGGACCTCACCGACGACTACCAGGTGGTCGACGGTCACGACGACGATCCCGTACTGCTGCGCCCGGACGGCAGCCCGGTGGACACCTGGCGGGAGGACTACCCGCACGACGAGCGCATGGAGCGCACGGAGTACGACCACCACAAGCGGCTGCTCCAGATCGAGCTGCTGAAGCTCCAGGACTGGATCCGGGAGTCCGGCGAGCGTCTCGTGATCCTCTTCGAGGGGCGCGACGCGGCCGGCAAGGGCGGAACGATCAAGCGCTTCATGGAACACCTCAATCCGCGCGGCGCGTCCGTGGTTGCCCTGGCCAAGCCGAACGAGCGGGAGTCCACCCAGTGGTACTTCCAGCGGTGGCTCGGGCACCTGCCGGCGGCCGGCGAGATCGTGCTGTTCGACCGGTCCTGGTACAACCGCGCCGGGGTGGAGCGGGTGATGGGCTTCTGCACCCGCAAGGAGTACCTCGAGTTCCTCCGCCAGGCCCCCGAACTGGAGAGGATGCTGGTGCGCTCGGGCATCCGCCTGGTCAAGTTCTGGTTCTCGGTGTCCCAGAACGAACAACGCACCCGGTTCGCCGTCCGCCAGGTCGACCCGGTGCGGCAGTGGAAGCTCTCCGACATGGACATCGCCTCGCTCGACAAGTGGGACGAGTACACCGAGGCCAAGGAGGCGATGTTCTTCTACACGGACACCGCCGACGCACCGTGGACGGTGTTGAAGAGCAACGACAAGAAGCGGGCCCGGATCGAGGCGATGCGCCACGTGCTGAGCCGCTTCGACTACACCGACAAGGACCACGAGGTGGTCGGCGTACCGGACCCGCTGATCATCGGCCCGGCCGGGCTGGACCTGGACCCGGAGGAGCAGACGGTGCACGTCTTTCCCAGGCTCTGACCTCCGCCGGACGCGCGCCCCGACCAGGCGGGACGCGACACGCCGGCGACGGTCGCCGACCAGGCTGGTACCGCTCGTGACCGACCCCGTCGGGTCGGGTGCCGCCGGCGGTCACCAGTGGCCGAGGCGGGCGGCCAGGACACTGAGGGCAGCCACCCCGGCGGTCGACGTACGCAGCACCGAGGGCCCCAGCCGCACCGGCCGGGCGCCGGCCTCGGTGAAGGCGGTCAGCTCGGCCGGGGCGATGCCGCCCTCCGGGCCGACGACCAGCACGATCTCACCGGCGGCGGGCAGCTCGACGGTGGTCAGCCGCTCCCGCGCCTCCTCGTGCAGGACGAACGTCGCGGCGGCGCCCGCGATCCGGCGGGCCACCGTCGCGGTGGACTCGTCGGGGGCGCCGGCCACCACCGGCAGCCACGACCGGCGGGCCTGCTTCGCCGCCTCCCGGGCCGTCGCCACCCACTTCTCCCGGGCCCGGGCGCCCCGGTCGCCGCGCCACTGCGCCACCGAGCGGGACGCCGCCCAGGGCACGATCTCGTCCACCCCGACCTCGGTCATCGCCTGCACGGCCAGCTCGCCCCGGTCGCCCTTGGCGATGCCCTGCACCACGACGAGCCGGGGGACGGCCGCGTCGACGTACCCCCGGGAGACGACGTCGAGTTCGAGGCTGCCCCGGCCGACGGCCGTGACCACCGCGGACGCGGTGCCGCCCCGGCCGTCGGCGAGCAGGAGTTCCTCGCCGACGCGCAGCCGTTGCACCGTGGCGGCGTGGTGCCCCTCGGGGCCGCCCAGGGTGAGCTGGTCGGCGGTGGGCAGCGACTCGACCAGGAACAGCGGCGCGGACACGACGATCAGGCTAGCCGCCCCGGCGGACGCCGGGGCGGTCAGGCCGCTCAGGCGTGGCCGTTGAAGGCGTCGCGCATCCGGGAGAAGAAGCCGCCCTGCTTGGTCAGCTCGGCGACCTCCTCGCCCCGGGTCTTGGCGAAGTCGCGCAGCATCTTCTCCTGGTCGGCGTCGAGCTTGGTGGGGGTGCGCACGTCGAGATGGACGTAGAGGTCACCCCGGCCGGTGCCACGCAGGTGCGGCACGCCCCGGGCGCGCAGCCGCAGCGTGCTGCCCGGCTGGGTGCCGGCCTTGACGTCGACCGTCTCCTCGCTGTCCAGCGTCTTGATGGTCAGCCGGGTGCCGAGGGCCGCCGCGGTCATCGGCACCGTGACGCGGCAGTGCAGGTCGTCGCCCTTGCGGGAGTAGACGTCGTGGGGCCGCTCGTGGATCTCCACGTAGAGGTCGCCGGCCGTGCCGCCGCCCGGACCGACCTCACCCTGCTGGGCGAGGCGGATGCGCATGCCGTCCTCGACGCCGGCCGGGATCTTGACGGTCAGCGAACGCCGGGTGCGGACGCGGCCGTCGCCGGCGCAGGTCGGGCACGGGTGCGGGATGGTGGTGCCGTATCCCTGGCAGACCGTGCACGGCCGGGCGGAGACCACCTGGCCGAGGAAGGTGCGCTGCACGGACTGCACCTCGCCCCGGCCGGCGCACGCCTCACAGGTGGCCAGGTGGGTGCCGGCCGCCGTGCCGGCGCCGGAGCAGGTGGTGCAGAGCACAGCGGTGTCGACGGTGATCGGCGCCTCGACGCCGAACGCGGTCTCGTGCAGGTCCAACTCCAGCCGCAGGATCGCGTCGGCGCCGGGCCGGGTCCGCGGTCGCGGACCCCGCGAACCGCCGGCCGCGCCGCCGAAGAACGCGTCCATGATGTCCTGGAAACCGACGAACGGGCCGGCGCCGCCCGGGCCGCCCGGGCCGCCCGCTCCCCCGCCGCCGGGGGCGAGCGGGTCACCGCCCAGGTCGACGATCTGCCGTTTCCGGTCGTCCGAGAGGACCTCGTACGCGGCGTTGATGTCCTTGAACTTCTCCTGGGCCTCCGGATCCGGATTCACGTCCGGGTGGAACTGCCGCGCCAACTTGCGGTAGGCGCGCTTGATCTCGTCGTCGGAGGCTTCCCGGCTCACGCCGAGAATGCCGTAGTAGTCCCTGGCCACTGCGTTCCGTGTCCTCATGTTCGTCTCGCGTTGCGCCGGTCGGCGGCCGGAGCCGGCCGTCGGCCCTGACTGGTCAGTTCTGGGCCAGCAGCTCGCCCACGTAGCGTGCCACGGCCCGCACCGTGGCGATGGTGCCGGGGTAGTCCATCCGGGTCGGCCCCAGCACGCCGAGGCCGCCGACGCTGGTCGCGCCCGGCCCGTAGCCGGTGCTGACCACCGAGGCGGCGCGCAGGTTGTCGATCTCGTTCTCGTCGCCGATCAGCACCCGCGTCGTGCTCGGCTCCGCCTCGCCGATGAGCTTGAGCATGACGACCTCCTCCTCCAGCGCCTCCAGGATGGGGCGCAGGGAGCCCTGGAAGTCGAGCAGCCCGCCGCGGGTGAGGTTGGCCGTCCCGGCCAGCGCGATCCGCTCCTCGTGCCGCTCGATCAGCGTCTCCAGCAGCACGGTGGAGAGGGTGGTCATGGCCGGGCGCAGGTGCGGCACCGACTCCTCGACGAGCGCCTGCACCAGCGGCGGGGTCTCCGACAGCCGGGTGCCGACCAGCTTCTCGTTGACCAGCCGGCGCAGGTCCGTGACGTCGTCGGCGCGGATCGGCGCGGGCAGCTCGACCAGCCGCTGCTCGACCCGGCCGGTGTCGGCGATCATGACCAGCATCAGCCGGGTGGTGGAGATCGGCACCAGCTCCAGGTGGCGCACCGAGGAACGGGCCAGGCTCGGGTACTGCACGACGGCGACCTGCCGGGTGAGTTGCGCCAGCAGCCGGACGGTGCGGTGCACCACGTCGTCGAGGTCGACGGCGCCGACCAGGAAACGCTCGATCGCCCGCCTTTCGGCCGGGCTGAGCGGCTTCACCCGAGACAGCCGGTCCACGAAGAGCCGGTAGCCCCGGTCGGTGGGCACCCGGCCGGCGCTGGTGTGCGGCTGGCGGATGTAGCCCTCCTCCTCCAGCACGGCCATGTCGTTGCGGACGGTCGCCGGTGAGACCCCCAGCTGGTGCCGCTCGACCAGCGCCTTGCTGCCGACGGGCTCCTGCGTGGCGACGTAGTCCTCGACGATCGCGCGCAGCACGGCGAGCTTGCGGTCGTCGAGACCCATCCTCCCCACCTCCTGTCGCACGTCGGCCCCGGCACGCGGGGGGCCGGGGCGGGCTGCTGGCACTCGACTGTAGCGAGTGCCAGTCTACGTCGGCGGGGCCGCCGACGCGATGATCGACCTGGGGTGATCAGTCCGATCGGCGACCGCGCGGGCCCGCCCGGCGCCCCCGTGGGGCCGGTGTTCCGGGCGTCCCGGCCGGTGTCGCGCTGGTGCCGCCTTGCCGGCTGCCCCTACCGTGACCTTCATGACTGAACCACCTCGCCCTCCCGGCGCGGGGGACCCCGGCTTCCCGCCGGACCCGACCGCCCCGTCGGGGGTTCCCGGCCCCGCCGGCTCCGGCGACCCCACCGCACCACTGTCCGGGGCACCGGGCCCGGGCAGCCATCCTCCACCCGGTGGCTATCCGCCGCCCACCGGTGACCAGCCGCCGTCGGGCGGCTACGGACCGCCCGGCGACTACCCGCCGCCCGGCGGCTACGGACCGCCCGGCGACCACCCACCGTCCGGCGGCTACGGACCGCCCGGAGGCTTCCCCCCGCCCGGCGGCTACGGAGCGCCGGGGGCCGGCTATCCGGCCGGTGGCGGCTACGGACCGCCGACGGGCGGCTACGCCAGCAACGAGGACAAGACCTGGGCCCTGATCGCCCACTTCGGCGGGCCGGTCGGCGTGATCGTCGGCGGCGGCATGCTCGGCTGGCTGGCACCGCTCATCGCGCTGATGGTCCGGGGGCAGCAGTCGCCGACCGCCCGGGCGCACGCCGCCGCGGCGCTGAACTTCCAGCTCACCTGGACGATCGTCGGGGTGCTGAGCTGGGTGGTCACGCTGATCACCTGCGGGGTGCTGTTCTTCGTCCCCATGCTCGTCTGGCTGGTGCCGCTGATCTTCGGCGTCATCGGCGGGCTCAAGGCCAACGAGGGCGTGCTCTACCGCTACCCGCTGACCTACACCTTCACCAAGTGACCCGGGTCGGCCGCTCCCCCGGCCGGCCCCGGCACGCGGTTCAGGGCAGCAGGTCACGCACGACCGCGTCGGCGAGCAGCCGGCCGCGCAGGGTCAGCACGGCCCGCCCGGCCGCGTGCTCGTCGGCGGCCAGCAGCCCGGCGCCGAGGGCCCGCGCGGCACCGGCCCGACCGGCGTCGTCGAGGGCGTCCAGGGGCAGCCCGGAGGCGAGGCGCAGCCGGAGCATGACGTCCTCCATGTGCGCCTCGTCGGCCGTGAGCACCTCGCGGGCCAGGCCGGGCGAGCCGCCCGCCGCCAGCCGCTTCGCGTACGTCGTGGGGTGCTTGACGTTCCACCAGCGCACGCCGCCGACGTGGCTGTGCGCCCCCGGGCCGAGGCCCCACCAGTCGGCCCCGGTCCAGTAGAGCAGGTTGTGCCGGCACCGGGCCGCCTCGTCGCGGGCCCAGTTCGACACCTCGTACCAGGAGAGGCCGGCCGCGCCGAGGGCGGCGTCCGCGGCGAGGTAGCGGTCCGCGGCGACGTCGTCGGAGGGGTACGGCAGCTCGCCGCGCCGCATCCGGGCGGCCAGCCGGGTGCCGTCCTCCACGATCAGGGCGTACGCGCTGACATGGTCCACCCCGGCGGCGACGACCTGGTCGAGGGAGGCGGCGAAGTCGGCCTCGGTCTCTCCCGGCGTGCCGTAGATCAGGTCCAGGTTGACGTGGTCGAACCCGGCGTCGCGGGCTTCGCGGGCGGCAGCGACGGCCCGGCCGGCGCTGTGGGTGCGGTCGAGGATCGCCAGCACCCCCGGCGCGGCGGACTGCATGCCCAGTGAGATCCGGGTGTAGCCGGCGGCCCGCAGCGTCTTCAGCGACTCGGGGGTGACCGACTCCGGATTGGCCTCGGTGGTTACCTCGGCGCCGGGCGCGAGCCCCCAGGTGCGGTCGATGCCGTCGAGGATCCGGGCCAGGTCGTCGGCGGGGAGCAGGGTCGGGGTGCCGCCGCCGACGAAGACCGTGTCCACCCGGGGCGGCGGTGCGTCGCCCAGCACCCGGCGGGCGAGCGCCAGCTCGGCCAGCACGGTGTCGGCGTAGTCCTCCCGGCTGGCCCCGCCGCCCAGTTCGGCGGCCGTGTACGTGTTGAAGTCGCAGTAGCCGCAGCGGCTGGCGCAGAACGGCACGTGCACGTACACGCCGAAGCCACGCTCACCGACGGCGCGGGTGGCGGTGGCGGGCAGCGAGCCGTCGACGGGGACGGTTTCGCCTTCTGGAAGGACGCCGGGCATGGCCACTAGTGTGCCCTTCCATGACCTCTCCCGACGCGCTCGTACGGGTCGCCACGGCCCGTGGGGTGACCACGCTCACCCTGGACAGCCCGCACAACCGCAACGCGCTCTCCACGCCGCTGATGACCCAGCTGCTGGCCGGGCTCGCCGAGGCGGTCGCCGACGACGCCGTACGCGTGATCGTGCTCGACCACACGGGCCCCGTCTTCTGCTCCGGCGCCGACCTGAAGGAGACGGCCGCCGCGTACGCCAGCGGGACCGTGCCCGCCGGGATGCTCGGCGACGTGCTCGCGGCGGTCTGGGAGTGCCCGAAGCCGGTGGTGGCGAAGGTGGCCGGCCCGGCCCGGGCGGGCGGCCTCGGTCTCATCGCGGCGGCCGACCTGGCGGTGTGCGCGCGGGAGGCGACGTTCGCCTTCACCGAGGTGCGGATCGGCGTGGTGCCGGCGGTCATCTCCGCGACCGTGCTGCCCCGCCTGCACCCCCGCGCGGCGGCCGAGCTCTACCTGACCGGCGACACCTTCGACGGCCGGCGGGCGGCCGAGATCGGCCTGGTCACCGCCGCCGTGCCGGCGGACGGACTGGACGCGGCGGTTGCGGGGTACTGCGACTCTCTGGTGCGGGGGGCACCGGGCGCGCTGGCCGGGGCGAAGCAGTTGCTGCGCCGGCCGCCCGCCGGGGACCTGCGGGCGGAGATCGCCGAGCTGTCCACCCTCTCGACCGGGTACTTCCTGTCGGAGGAGGGACGCGAGGGCGTCCTGGCGTTCCGGGAGAAGCGGCCGGCGCGCTGGGTGCCCGCCGACGGCGACGCGGGCGCCGAGGGGTGACACCGGGTGGCGCCGGGGGTGTGGCCGCGCGGGAAGCGGGGACTGCGGGTTGCGTCCCGGCGACCCGCCGGGGGTCCGCCCGGCGGGCCGGTGCCACACCCGGCGCTCGTGGAGAACCGGTCGGACGACCCGGAAGGCACCACGAGGGACGTACGCTTGTCGGACTGTCGATCAGGGGGTGTGGGTGCGTACTCGGGCAGTCGTGGCGGGCGGTGTCGTCCTCGTCGTCCTCGCCGCGGTCGGGATCTGGATCGTCATCCGGCAGATGGGCGGGCAGCTGCGCCTCCCCCTGGCCAGCCGGACCTGCACGGTGCAGGCGGACGGCCGGGTGGCGCTGGACCCCGACCAGATGGCCAACGCGGCGACGATCGCGGCCATCGGCATCCAGCGGAAGATGCCCGAGCGGGCCGTCGTCGTGGCGCTGGCCACCGCCTACCAGGAATCCGGCCTGCGCAACCTCGCGGGCGGCGACCGCGACTCGGTCGGGCTCTTCCAGCAGCGCCCCAGCCAGGGGTGGGGCACCCCGGAGCAGATCCGCGACCCCCGCTACGCGGCTGGCAAGTTCTACGCCGGGCTCAAGAAGGTGCGCGGCTGGGAGCGGATGCGGGTCACCGACGCGGCGCAGAAGGTGCAGCGCTCGGCCTTCCCGGAGGCGTACGAGAAGTGGGCCGACGAGTCCGAGGTGCTGACCCGGGCCCTGGTCGGGCACGCCACCGGCGCGGTCGCCTGCACGGTGGGCCGCGACCCGGCGATGCGCGGCGAGGCCGCGGCGACCGCGCTGACCCGCGGCCTGTCGTTGGACTGGGGCCTGGCCGGCGCGACCACCGCGGCGGACCTGACGGGCCTGACGGTCCCGGCCGCCGACGAGCTGCGGGGCTGGCGGTACGCGCACTGGCTGGTCTCGCACGCCCAGGACCACGGCGTGAAGCGGGTGCGCTTCGGCGACCTGGAGTGGACGGCCCGCGACGGCACCTGGAACCGGACCGACGACACGCCGGCCGCCGGGCGGGTCGTCGCGGAGGTCTTCGCCGAGGCGTAGTGGCCCCGATCTCCTTACCGGCAGTCACCGTGTAAACCGGCATACCCGGCGATAGCTCCCGTCCCGCCACCCGGCTCTGACGGATCGTCACGGCGTCGCTCCCCACAGTCCGGACAACGGTCGCATATCGTGCTGGGCAGTGTCCCGTCCCGGGACCAGCGGGTTACGATCGGCGGCCTGTGCCAGCAATGGTTTCGCCTCATGGGGAGGGGTACGTCGAAGTGTTCGACTACGGCGACCGGACCGGTTACGAACCGATCAGTGACACCGACCGCAAGGAATTCCACGAGCAGGGCTTCCTCCTGCTGCGCAACGTCCTGACGGAGGACCACCGGGCGGCGCTGGAGGCGGCGGTGGACCGCGTCTACGCCGAGGAGAAGGCGAAGGGCACCACCACCAAGGACGGCACCCTGCACCTGCTGGGCTTCCTGGAGCGCGACGAGCTCTTCGGCGACCTGCTGACCCACCCGATCGCCTTCCCGTACATGTGGGGCCTGGCCGGCTGGAACATCTACACCCACCACAACCACCTGGACGTCACCCCGCCGGCGGCGGAGCCGGAGAAGCCCTACTGGGGATGGCACCAGGACGGCTACCGGCAGAACTCCGACCCGGAGACGATGGACCCGAACCTGCCCCGGCCGATGTTCTCGCTCAAGGTGGCCTACGTCCTCTCCGACCTGTCGGAGAACGGCCGGGGCGCCACCAAGGTGATCCCGGGCAGCCACCTGTGGAACTCGCTGCCCCGCCCGGAGGACACCTCCGTGCACAACCCGGACCCGGAGGGCACGGTGGAGATCACCGCCAACCCCGGTGACGCCTTCATCTTCGACCGCCGCCAGTGGCACTCGCGGTCCACCAACCTGTCGACCATCACCCGCAAGATGCTCTTCGTCGGCTACACCTACCGGTGGATCCGGCCGCTGGACGAGCTGCACATCGACAAGGACGGCGAGTGGTGGGCCAACCGCACGCCGGTGCAGCGCCAGCTCTGCGGTGAGGGCACCCACACCGCCAACTACTGGGGCATCAACTGGGACGGCTACATCGACGACGAGATCCCGCTGCGCAAGGAGCTCAAGCAGCGCGGCCTGCTCGACCGCAGCGTGCCCTGGCTGCGCTGAGCCGGTCACCCGGCGCGCGCCGAGCCGACGTCGGACGGGCCCCCTCCCCCACGGGACGGGGCCCGTTCCCGTTCAGCCGCCCGCCGTCAGCTTCGGCCGGCGAGCCGGCGGCGCACCTTCTCCCGGACCCCGTCCGGCAGGTCGGGCGCGTCGAGCAGCCGGGGCAGCAGCTCGGGCTCCAGGCTCAGGGCCCGGAACACCTCGCCGATCGTCACCCCGTGCGCGGGCCGGTCCACCACCTCGACCGGGTCCCCCGCGCCAACCTCCCCCTCGCGCAGCACCCGCAGGTACGCCCCCGGCGTCGCCCGTACCGTGAACCGCTTGATCAGGTCGGGTACGCCCCAGAAGCCGGCGAAGGTGGTGCACGGCGTGCGCGGCTTGGTCACCTGGAGCAGGGCGGACCCGACCGCCCACTGCTCACCGATGACGGCGCCCGTCACGTCCACCGCGTACGTGGTCAGGTTCTCCCCGAAGCCGCCGGGGCGGATGCTGCGGCCCATCTCCCCCGCCCACCAGGACGCGTCCTCCTCGGCGTACGCGTAGACCGCCTGCTCCGGACCGCCGTGGTGGGCGCGTTCGCCGATGAAGTCGCCGGCCACCCCGTCCACGCACAGCAGCACCGGGCCGCCGACCGGCCGCTTGTCGATGCCGCTGCGACCGCTCGCGTCGCCCGCCCATTCCGCCTCGGTCACGCCGCCGAGGTTCACCGAAGCCAGCCTGCCCGTCATGGCGGCCAGCCTAGCCCGCCCCGCAGACCGCCCCGACGCGTGTAAGGGTCAGCCCTTGACGGCGCCGGCCACCAGCCCGGAGACCATCCGCCGCTGCACCAGCAGGAAGAAGATGATCACCGGCAGGGTGAACAGCGTGGACGCGGCCATCACGGGGCCCCAGGCGGTGTCGTCGCGGCCGAAGAAGAACGTCATCGCGACCGGCAGGGTGTAGCTCTCCTGGTCGTTGATGAAGGTCAGCGCGAAGATCAGCTCGTTCCAGGCGGTGATGAACGAGAAGATGCTCGTGGCCACCAGCCCGGGCGCCACCAGCGGGAAGAGGACCTTGCGGAAGGTCTGCGCCCGGGTGGCCCCGTCGATTGCGGCGGCTTCCTCCAGTTCCTTGGGCACCGCGGCGACGAAGCCACGCAGCATCCACACCGCGAACGGCAGCGAGAAGCCGAGGTAGGTGAGGATCAGGCTCGGCAGGGTGTTGTAGAGCCCGAGCCGCTGGATCATCAGGAACAGCGGGATGACCAGCGCCTCCAGCGGGATCATCTGCACTATCAGCAGCATGATCAGGAAGGTGGTCCGCAGCTTGAACCGGAACCGGGCCACGGCGGTGGCGGCCAGCAGTGCCACCAGACCGCTGAGCACCACGGTGGCGACCGCCACCAGCGCGCTGTTGAGGAAGAAGTCGGCGAAGCTGACGCCCGGGATCAGGTTGCCGGTGAGGATCTGCCGGTAGTGCTCCAGGGTCGGCTCGGTGGGCACCGGTCGGGGGGTGGACGAGAAGATCTCCGAACTCGGCTTCAGCGAGGTCGAGATCATCCAGTAGACCGGGAACGCGGCGAAGAGCGCCACCAGCAGCCCCGCGCCGTTGAGCGCGAGTCGCTTCGCGCCCCCGCCGCCTCCGCGTCGCGTCACGCGTCCTCCTCCTGCTTGAGCACCATGCGGACGTAGAGGCCGGTCACCACCAGCAGGATCAGGGTGAGGATCACCGCGATCGCGGCGCCGAGACCGTACTTCGGCGGGGGTGAGAACGCCTCCGCGTACGAGTAGATGGAGAGCATGAACGTCGGCCGGTCCTGCGTGCCGCCGGCCAGCACGAACTGCTGGGTGAAGACCTTGAAGTCCCAGATCGTGGAGAGCACGATCAGGATCCCGAAGACCGGCCGCAGCAGCGGAAAGGTGATCTTCCAGAACACCTTCCACGGTCCGGCCCCGTCGACCCGGGCCGCCTCGTGCAGCTCGCTCGGCACGCTCTTCAGGCCGGCGAGCACGCTGACCGCGATGAACGGGAACGAGTGCCAGACCACCACCAGCGTCAGGATCGAGAAGAACAGCAGCGGCGAGTTGAACCAGCCGTAGCCCGTCCAGTCGCTGCGCCCGAAGAGGCTCTGCGACAGCCCGTCGGGCAACGCGTTGAACAACCAGGTGACCAGGCCGCTGGTGTCGTCGAAGATCCACTTCCAGACGATCGTGCCGGTCAGCGCCGGGGTGGCCCAGGCGAGCATCACGCAACTGGCCACGAAGGCGGCCATCTTCTTGCCGAGCCGGTTGAGCAGCAGCCCGACCAGGGTGCCCAGGACCATCGTGAGCACGACGTTGGCCACCGCGAAGAGCACGGTGTTGCGCAGCACCGTCAGGAAGAACGGATCGCTGAGGATCTCGGCGTAGTTGCCGAAGCCCACCCACGGCCACTCACGGTCGCCGCGCAACTGTCGGACGTTGTTGAGCTGGTGGAAGGACATCACCACCACCTGGCCGAGCGGCCAGAGCAGCAGCACGCCGATGATCACCAGGCAGGGCAGGAGCAGCAGGTAGGGCAGGCGGTCCACCCGGCGACGCCGCCGCGCGGGGGTCTCCCGCGCGGCGGCCGTCTCCGGCGCCTCGGTCAGCGTGGTCACTTGGCGTTGAGGATGCTTTCCATCTCCGCGGCCGCGTCGGCGGTAGCCTTCTCGACCGTCTTCTGACCCTTCATGACCGAGCTGTTCATCGCCTGGGTCACCGTCTTGGTCCGGCTGACCTCCACCCACTTCGGGGTGAGCGGCGTGAGCTTGGTGTTCTGCATCGTGGTGGCGAACGCCGACATGATCTTGTCGTTGGTGTACTTGTCGCCGCCGACCAGGTCCTTGTAGACCGGGAAGAAGCCGAGGCTGTCGGCGAAGGCCTGGTCGTTCTTCTTGTTCACCAGCACGGTCAGGTAGTCCCAGGCGAGGTCCTGCCGCTCGCTGTCCTTCCAGATCGCGACGTCGGAGCCGCCGGCGAAGCCGGGTGCCGCCTTGCCGTCGGGGCCGGGGATCGGGAACGTACCCCAGACCTTCTCGATCTCCGGGTTGTCCTTCTTGATGGCGCCCTGCTGCCAGCTGCCGCCGAAGGCCATCGCCGCCTTGCCGGTGGCGAACTGGGTCCGGGCGTCGATCTCGTTCCAGCCCGCGGCGGCCGGCGGGGCCACCTTGTGCACGGTCACCAGGTCGGTCCAGAACTTGACGGCCTTCTGCGCCTCGGGCGTGTTGTAGCCGGACTTCCAGGAGTCGCCCTGCTGGGTGGCGATCTCCGCGCCGGCGCCCCACAGGAACGAGTAGAAGGGCAGCTCGGAGTTGCCCGGCAGCGCGATGCCGTAGGTGCCCGGCTTCTTGGCCTGCACGGTCTTGGCGGCGGCGACCAGTTCGTCCCAGTTGGTCGGCGGCTTCACGCCCGCCTCGGCGAACCAGTCGGTGCGGTAGTACATCCCCCGGACACCGGCGTACCACGGGACGCCGTACTGCTTGCCGTCGAGCTGGGCGTTCTTGACCAGGTCGGGGAGGAGGTCCTTGCCCTCGGTCCAGCCGTTCATCCGGTCGGTCACGTCGGCCAGCGCCTCCTGTGCCGCCCAGCCCTGGGTCTCGGTGTTGCCCAGCTCGGTGATGTCCGGCCCCTCGCCACCGGCGAGCGCGGCCTGGAACTTCTTCGGCGCCTCGAGCCAGGGGATGTACTGGACCACCACGTCCGTGTCCGGGTGCTTCTGCCGGAACTCGGTCTCGACGCCGTCGAGGAACTTGGTCTGCGCCTCGCTGCCCTCGCCCATCATCCAGACCGTCAGCTTGCTGTTGTCGGCGGCCTTGTCGTCATCGGAGCCACCGCAACCGGCCAGGACCATCGCGGCCGAGGCCACGACGGCAGTGACCGGGGCCAGCCGCTTCCACCTGTTCACGCCACATCTCCCTCGCGCCGCTTGGCACTAACCTTCTCCGCCGCACCTTAGTAGGAAAAATTCCTTTACGACAGTGGGCGGTTGGCGAAAGAGAGGCGACGGTACCGCAGCGGGTCGATCACGCGCGGCCGGGCGCGGGGGCGAAACCGGGCGCACCAAGACGATCTGGGCGTACGCGAAACGGGCGCCCGACCTGTGTGGTCGGACGCCCGTCGAGCGGTACGGGGATTACCGGTGGGTGACGCTGCGGCGACGACCCACACCGGCGACCAGCGCCACGGCGATCGCGGCCAGCACCACCTGGACCAGCAGCTCGCCCCAGTCGATACCGGCGGTCTCCGTGGCGATACCCATCGCCCGGGCCAGCACGGTACCCAGCAGCGCGGCACCGACACCGATCAGCATGTGCAGCCACATCGGCATGTTCTGGCGGCCCGGCACGAGCAGGCGACCCAGAGCGCCGACAATGAGACCGACGATGAGCGCAGTGACGATGCCCCAAACGGTGAGCTCCATGTCGCCCTCCTCCTTGAGAAAGTCAGTTCCACGATCTGTGGTGTTCCTGTCGTGACCGCTAAGTTCCCGACCCGCCGAAATTCCAAACCGCTTTTCTGGGGCACCGGTTCGGCACGCTCCAGAGCGGACTTCCGGCATCGCCGTAGGGCTGCGGGTCCGGCCGGACGGATGCCCCGGAGCGCCCGCGAAGGGCCCGGGGCGTACGCGAAACGGGCGCCCGACCTGTGTGGTCGGACGCCCGTCGAGCGGTACGGGGATTACCGGTGGGTGACGCTGCGGCGACGACCCACACCGGCGACCAGCGCCACGGCGATCGCGGCCAGCACCACCTGGACCAGCAGCTCGCCCCAGTCGATACCGGCGGTCTCCGTGGCGATACCCATCGCCCGGGCCAGCACGGTGCCCAGCAGCGCGGCACCGACACCGATCAGCATGTGCAGCCACATCGGCATGTTCTGGCGGCCCGGCACGAGCAGGCGACCCAGAGCGCCGATGATAAGACCAACGATGAGCGCAGTGACGATGCCCCAAACGGTGAGCTCCACGTCGCCCTCCTCCTTCAAAAAGAATCAGTTCCACGATCTGTGGTGTTCCTGTCGTGACCGCTAAGTTCCCGACCCGCAGAAAACCCAAACCGGTTCGACCGACGAGGACGACGTCGTACATCAATGGCACACGGGCCGGCGACCGCACCCGCGCGATCATTCGCGCAGGTGGCGCCCTTCCCGCCGGCGGGCGGAGCGCGGGGCCACCGGGCTGAAAAATTCCTCCGACGCGAACGGCCGGCGCCCCGGGGCGGGCGGGACCACCGAGGGGTCCGCAGCCCGGCCGGGGCGCCGGCCGTCGTACGTCGTCATCCGCCGGACGCACCGGCGGCGGGTCACTTCTTGCCGGGGGCCTTGGCGTCGCCGGAGTCGGAGGAGAGCGCGGCGATGAAGGCCTCCTGGGGGACCTCCACCCGGCCCACCATCTTCATCCGCTTCTTGCCCTCCTTCTGCTTCTCCAGCAGCTTGCGCTTGCGGCTGATGTCACCGCCGTAGCACTTGGCGAGCACGTCCTTGCGGATCGCCCGGATGGTCTCCCGGGCGATCACCCGGCTGCCGATCGCCGCCTGGATCGGCACCTCGAACTGCTGGCGCGGGATCAGGTTGCGCAGCTTCGCCGCGATCGTGACGCCGTAGTTGTACGCCTTGTCCTTGTGCACGATCGCGCTGAACGCGTCCACCGGCTCGCCGTGCAGCAGGATGTCGACCTTCACCAGGTCGGACGCCTGCTCGGTGGAGGGCTCGTAGTCCAGCGAGGCGTAGCCCTTGGTGCGGCTCTTCAACTGGTCGAAGAAGTCGAAGATGATCTCCGCTAGGGGCAGCGTGTACCGCAGTTCCACCCGGTCGGCGGAGAGGTAGTCCATGCCGAGCAGGCTGCCCCGCCGGCCCTGGCAGAGCTCCATCACCGCGCCGACGTAGTCGTTCGGGGTGAGCACCGTGGCGCGCACGACCGGCTCGTACACCTCGGCGATCTTGCCCGTGGGGTACTCGCTCGGGTTCGTCACGACGATCTCCTGGCCGTCCTCGGTGATGGCCCGGTAGACCACGTTCGGGGCGGTGGAGATGAGGTCGAGGTTGTACTCCCGCTCCAGCCGCTCCCGGATGATCTCCAGGTGCAGCAGGCCCAGGAAGCCGCACCGGAAGCCGAAGCCGAGCGCGCCCGACGTCTCGGGCTCGTAGTCGAGCGCGGCGTCGTTGAGCTTGAGCTTGTCCAGCGCCTCGCGCAGGTTGGGGTAGTCGGAGCCGTCGATCGGATAGAGGCCCGAGTAGACCATCGGCTTCGGATCCTTGTAGCCGCCGAGTGCCTCCTTCGCCGGTCGGGAGTTGATGGTGATCGTGTCACCGACCCGGGACTGGCGGACGTCCTTCACGCCGGTGATCAGGTAACCCACCTCGCCGACGCCGAGCGCGTCGCCCTTCACCATCTCGGGCGAGATGACGCCGATCTCCAGCAGCTCGTGCACGGCGGCGGTGGACATCATCTTGATCCGGTCGCGGGCGCTGATCCGCCCGTCGATGACCCGGACGTAGGTGACCACGCCCCGGTAGACGTCGTAGACCGAGTCGAAGATCATGGCGCGGGCGGGCGCCTCCGCGTCGCCGACCGGGGGCTTGAACTGTCGGACGATCTCGTCGAGCAGGTACGGCACGCCCTCGCCGGTCTTGCCGGAGACCCGGATGCAGTCCGCCGGGTCTCCGCCGATGAGGTGCGCCAGCTCCTCGGCGTACTTCTCCGGCTGGGCGGCCGGCAGGTCGATCTTGTTGAGCACCGGGATGACGTGCAGGTCGTTCTCGAGCGCCAGGTAGAGGTTCGCCAGGGTCTGCGCCTCGATGCCCTGCGCGGCGTCGACCAGCAGGATCGCGCCCTCGCAGGCGGCCAGCGACCGGGACACCTCGTAGGTGAAGTCGACGTGGCCCGGGGTGTCGATCATGTTGAGCACGGCGGTCTCGCCGGCCCGGTCGCCCTCCCGGATGGTCCAGGGCATCCGGACGGCCTGGCTCTTGATCGTGATGCCGCGCTCGCGCTCGATGTCCATCCGGTCGAGGTACTGCGCACGCATCTGCCGGGGGTCGACCACGCCGGTGAGCTGCAACATCCGGTCGGCCAGGGTCGACTTCCCGTGGTCGATGTGGGCGATGATGCAGAAGTTCCGGATGCGCGCCGGGTCGGTGGCACCAGGAGCGTTCGCGCCGGAATCGAGCGTCGGTGGCACAGCGGTCCGTTCTGATCGGCTGACGTGAGCGGGCCGGCACGACGCCGGCTCCCCCTATGCTCCCACGTCGCCGCCGCGCGTCCGCTGCGCGGGCGATCCCCGCCGCCGGGACCACCCCCCGAGTGGGGTCACTCGGCGGGGGGTTCGACGAAGAGGGCGGCGAGCCTGGGCAGCCGCCGCTTCGCCTCCTCCTCGTCGTCGAAGTCCCAGAAGTCGTTGAGGTCGGGCACCGGCGCCGGCTCCGGATCCGCCGGCAACTCGGCGGCGGTGACCCGGCGGTACGCGTCCCACGGCGCCGCCAGCATCTCGGCGGCCGAGAACTCCTCACCGCTGAGCGAGGCCGCCCGCACCTGGGCCAGCCCGGCCAGCGAGTCCGGGTCGGCGACGGCACGTGCGAACACCTCGCGCCCCTGGGTCATCAACCAGCCCCGGAAGTGGTGGAAGCCCTCGTCGGACACGCCACCGTTGATCAGGTAGGCGGCGCCCCAGAGGTCGACCTTGTGCGAGGCGGACAGCACCCGCGCCTGGTGGCGGGCGTACCCGACGATGTCCTCCGGGTCGCGCTCGGCGAGCAGGGCGACGGCCCGCGCGGCGACCGCGCGCGGCTCTCCCCCACCGCCGGCCCGGGCCCGGTCGATCAACTGCCAGAAGTCGTCGGTCCTCATGGCCTGGCAGTCTGGCAGACCGCGCGCCGCCCCCGCCCCGCCCACGGAGACCCCGGCGGGTCGCGGGCGCCAGACGGAGGGGCGGCACGACGCAGTGGATCTGTGTGAGCCCGGGTCAGCGCCTGGCCCGACATGCCGCCCAGGCAGCATGGTGGCGTGACCCCGACGTCCCCACCGCCCAGACAGCATCGTGGCGTGAGCCCGACGTCCCCGCCGCCCGTGCCGTACCACGCGACCGCCCGCCGGCCCGAGTGGGCGACGCTGCCGGCGGCGCTGCGTACCGCCATCGGCGACCGCCTCGGCGCGCCCGTGGTCGCGGCCCGGGTCGCCGGCGCCGGCTTCACCCGCGGCTTCGCCGCCGTGCTCCGCACCGCCGCCGGGGGCCGCGCCTTCGTCAAGGCCGCGGCCACCGCCGAGCAACCGCGACTGGTCGACTGGTACGCCCGGGAGGCCGCGATCCTCGACCGGCTCCCGGCCGGGCTGCCGGCGCCCCGCCCCCGGTGGGCGCTGCACGAGGCCGGCTGGTTCGCGCTCTGCCTCGACGCCGTCGACGGGCACACGCCCCGGCTGCCCTGGGACCCCGCCGAGCTGACCGCGACCCTGACCGGGTACGCGGACGTCGCCGCCGCGCTGGCCGACGCGCCGGCCGGGCTGCGCGAACTCGGGCTGCCCCACCTCGCCGACCTGGCCCGCGACGACATCCTCTGGTGGGGCGAGGTGGCCGCCGGCCGGGAGCCGCCACCGCCGCTGCCCGCGCTGCTGAGGGACCGCCTGCCCGAACTGGTCGCGCTGGAGTCCCGCCTTCCCGCGTACGCCGCCGGCGCGACCGGCCTGATCCACGGCGACCTGCGGCTGGACAACGTGCTGATCGACGGGTCGGGGCGGGCCTGGTTCTGCGACTGGACGTGGCTCTGCCAGGGACCGCCCTGGTTCGACCTGGTGACCCTGCTGCTCACCGCGTACGCCGACGGCCTGGACGCCGACGCGCTCTTCGCCCGGCACCCGGCATCGGCGGGCGCGCCTCCCGACGCGCTGGACGCCAGCCTCGCCGCCCTCTCCGGCTACTTCCTCACCACCGCCGCCTCGACGCCCGGGACCGCGTCGCCGCACCTCCCGGCGCACCAGCGGTGGAGCGGCGAGCAGTCACTCGGCTGGCTCGCCCGCCGCCAGGACTGGACCTGACCGACCCCCGCTCTCGCGCCCTCGCTCCCGCGCTCCCGCGCTCCCGGCGTCGCTCCCGGCCTCCCGGCGCCGATCATGCACTTGTGGTGGGCAGTAAGTCCCTGTGCGCCCCATTCGCGAGGCACCACAACTGCATGATCGGCGCTGTCAGGGATCGGTGCTGCCAGGGATCGGTGCTGTCAGGGATCGGCGCTGTCAGGGGTTGCGCAAGCAGAACGCCCGGGCGGCCGGTACGGCCGGTGTGTGGGGTGCCGCGGCAGGTTTGCGGGGCGCCCTCGGTTGTGGTGTGGGGCGTGCCCGCGGCCGGTCGCCGCGCCCGGCGGGACGTGGCCACGTGGGGTACCCGGACCGGGCGCCACGGGCGCGGGGCTACGGCGCCCACCAGGGCGGGGAGCGAGCCGTTTTGGCTCGTCCCGGGCGACCTGGTAACCTGGCTCTTCGCGCAGCGATGACGCATGCTCGTCGCGCGCGGAATGCAGACCAACCCGAGCTATCAAGACGAGGCTGTCGCGTGGCGAACATCAAGTCCCAGATCAAGCGCAACCGGCAGAACGAGAAGCGCCGGCTGCGTAACAAGTCGGTCAAGTCGTCGCTGAAGACCGCCGTCCGGAAGTTCAACGAGGCCGCTGAGGCCGGTGACGTCGAGAAGGCCACCATCCTCATGCGGGACGCGTCGCGCAAGCTGGACAAGGCGGTCAGCAAGGGCGTGATCCACTCGAACCAGGCCGCGAACCGCAAGTCCGCGATCGCCCGGCGCGTGGTGTCGCTCTCCGCCTGACGAGGCGACCTCAGACCTGACCGGAAGCCCCGGGCACGACCCGGGGCTTCCGGCTGTCTGCGTTTTACGCGCTGCACGGCGGACGCCCCGTCGTCCGCCGTGGCCGGCGTCGTCCGCCGTGGCCGGGCGGTTCTCCGCGATGGTGTAGGCCCGTCGTGGGCCGTGGCCAAGGTCGTTCGCCATCGCCTGGTGTCGGCCCGCCACCGTGCCCCTCGGCACCACCCGCAGGCCGGCCCGATCGAGCGCCGTTCGCCGTGATCGGGCGCCGTCCGCCGTGACCGGGCGCCGTTCGCCCTGACCGGGCGCCGTCCGCTGCGGCTCTTCGTGGCCCGCCGTCGGTCGCACAGCAGATCTTGGCGGGAACGGGCCCCCACCGGGGCCGTTTCCTTCCAAGGTCTCAAGCGGGGCGACTTCGGGTGGGCCACGGCCTGTTGGGCACCGATCGGTCGCCGGGTCGCCGTCGGATCAGTCGTCGGGTCGCCGTGATCGGCCTCCGGCCGGCTGCGGATCGTCAGCCCAGCGGATCGGGGTGGGCACGCTGCGGGCCGAACTCGGCGTCCGCGCGGCCACCGTCGCGCTCCCCCGTGCCGTGCTGCGCGTCCAGGTACGCCTGCCGGTCGCGTACGGCCCGCGCGGCGTGCGGCACCGGCGACGCCGTGACGACGACGCCCGACACGGTGTGCGCGACCCAGTCGACCCTGGCCCGCCCGACCACCGGCTCCATCTGCTGGCGGAACCGGTCCCGTTCCTGCTCGGGCACGAGGGCGGCGGTGCGGACCACCATCGCGGCCACCATGTCGTTGAGCTTCACCATCGCTGCCACCGTGGCAGGCAGGACGAGCACCGACCACCAGGTGACAAGCTCGGCGAGGGCGAGCAGCGCGGCGAGCGCGACGGCGCCCTCGAAGAAGAGGAAGCAGAGCACCCCGCCCGGGTTGACGAAGCGCAGCCGGAGCAGGCGCGCGTAGAGCGGACGGTACCGCTCCTCGTCGGCGGGGATCGTGGCCCACGAGCCGCGGGGTGCTCCGCTCACCGGGCGCCACCCTGCCGGGCGGCGGCGACCGAGAACACGGCCCGCTCCAGCGCGTACGCACGGTCGTCCGAGCCGCCCTTGACGGCCGCGTTGCACTCGGCTGCGGCGCGCATCGCCTCGACCAGCCCCTCGGGCGTCCAGCCACGGGCCCGCTGCTGAGCGGACCTGATCTTCCACGCCGGCATGCCGAGGCTGCTCGCCAACTGGAAGGGGTCGCCCCGACCGGCGGCGGCCACCCGGGCCACGGTGCGTACGCCGTCGGCGATCGCGTCGGCGATCGGCACCGGGTCGACCCCCACGTGCAGCGCCCAGCGCAGTGCCTCCAGCGCCGCCGGCACGTCGCCCACCATGGCGGCGTCGGCGACGGTGAAGCCGGTCACCTCGACCCGCCCCCTGTAGTAACGGGAGACCGTGTCGGCGCCGATGCGGCCGTCGGTGTCGGCCATCAGCTGGGAGCAGGCGGCGGCCAGCTCGCGCAGGTCGTTGCCGACCGCCGCGATGAGCGTCTCGGCCGCGTCGTCGGTGCACTTCCCGCCGGCCCGGCGGATCTCGTCCCGGACGAAGGCCACCCGGTCGCGGTGCCCCTTGAGCTTTGCCGCCGGCACCACCGTCGCGCCGGCCGCCTTCAGCCCGTCGGCGAACGCCTTGCCCTTGGCCCCGCCGAGGTGCAGCACGATCAGCTGCACGTCCGGGTCGGGATTCTTCGCGTACGCCAGCAGGGCCGCCACCAGGTCCTTGCGGGCGTCCTGGCCGGCGCGCAGCACCAGCACCCGTCGCCCGCCGAAGAGGGACGGGCTGAGCATCTCGGCGATCTCGCCGACGACGAGGGCACCGGCCTGGTATTCGCGGACGTCCACGTCGGGGTCGACGCTGCGGGCCTTCGCGACGGCTTCGGTGACCGCGCGCGTGGCGAGCAGCTCCTCGTCGCCGAGGACGAGCAGAATAGGAGCGAGGCTGGCGGCGGTCACGCCGCCCATATTCGCACGGCCGGCGGCCAGATCCAGTCTGCTCGTCGGCACTCCGGTTGCGGAGCCCGCACTCAGCGCAAATCTAGACATTTACCTCAGTGCACCGCTAAAGCCGATAATCGGCGTCGATTCCTATCGTTGTCGGCCCGGCGGCGTCCCTCGTGTCGCCACCCCCAGGCCCGCCCGGCCGAGCACCGCCGCCACGTCCCCCTCCGTGTCGGTACGCAGCACCCGCGCCCCGCCCCGGGCAAGCCGCCCGAGCACCGCCGGATTGGGATGCCCGTAGGTGTTGCCGGTCCCCACCGGCACCAGGGCCACCACGGGACGCACCGCGTCCAGGAAGGCCGGGTCCTGATAGGCCGACCCGTGGTGCGCGACCTTCAGCACCTCGGCCCGCAGGCCGCCCGGCGAGGTGTCGTCCAGCAGCGCCCGCTGCTCCTCGGTCTCGGCGTCCCCGGCGAGCAGGATCCGTACGCCGGAGACGGTGGCGAGCAGCATCAGCGAGTTGTTGTTCGGGTCCGACCTGGTGCCGCGCATCGGGCGGGGCGGGCCGATGACGGTGAACTCGACGCCGCCCTCCCGGTACCGCCACCCGGCCGCGCCCGCCACCACGTCGACGGAGTGCGCCGCGGCCTCGGCGAGGACCAGCTCCCGCCCGGCGGCGGGCTCGGACCACTGCGGGGTGAGCACGGCACCCACCGGTCGCCCCCGGAACACGCCCGCCACGCCGCCGGTGTGGTCGACGTGGAAGTGGCTGACCACCAGCAGCGCGACCTCCCGTACGCCCAGCCGACGCAGGCAGCCGTCCGCCGCCCCCGGGTCCGGCCCGGCGTCGACCACCACCGCCCGGCCGGCCGCCACCGGCAGCACGACCGTGTCGCCCTGGCCGACCGCGCAGGCGGCGACCACCCAGCCCGCCGGGGGCCAGCCGGGGGCGGCCAGCCGTACGGGCAGCGTGCCGGCCACGACGGCGACGACGACCACCGCCACCAGCCGGCGGACGACCGGGTGCCGGGTGACCACCAGCAGTGCGACGGTCAGCCCGGCCAGCAGCAGGGCCCCCGGCACCCCGCCCGGCCACGGCAGCGTGCCCGCCGGCAGCCGCGCGCCGTGCCGCGCCACCATGACCAGCCACCAGGCCGGCCAGCTGGCCAGCCACGCGACGAACTCCGCCCCGGCCGGCCAGACGGGCGACACCGCCGCCGCCAGCACCCCGAGCACCGTGGCGGGCGCGATGGCCGGCACCGCCAGCAGGTTGGCCGGCACGGCGACCAGGCTCACCGTGCCCGAGATCCCGGCCACCACCGGGGCGCAGGCGAGCTGCGCGGCCGCCGGGACGGCCAACGCCTCGGCGAGCCCGGCCGGCACCCCGCGCCGACGCAGCCCGTCGCGCCACCTCGGGGCGAGCAGCAGCAGGCCCCCGGTGGCCAGCACGGAGAGCGCGAAGCCGGCGTCGCCGGCCAGCTCCGGGTCGACCAGCACCAGCACGGCCACCCCGGCGGAGAGGGCGGGCAGCGCCGCCCGGGGGCGCCCGGCCGCCAACGCCGCCAGCCCGATGGCGCCCATGGTGGCGGCGCGTACCACGCTGGGCGAGGGACGGACCAGGATGACGAAGCCCACCAGCGCCAGCCCGCAGAGCCCGGCGGCCAGCCACGGCCCGGCCCGCGCCCACCGGGCCAGCAGCAGCACCGCCCCGACGACGATGGCCACGTTGGAACCGGAGACCGCGTTCAGGTGGGTCATGCCGGTGGCGAGGAAGTCCTCCTCGACGGTGGGCGGCAGCCGGCTCGTGTCGCCGACCACCAGGCCGGGCAGCAGCCCGCCCTGCTCGTCGGGGAGCGGCAGGCAGGCGCGTTGCAGGCCGGCCCGCAACGATCCGGCGGCGCGCTGCGGCGACGGGGCGGCCCCGTGCCGCACCGGCGGTCCGGCCGCGCTCAGCACCGCCGCCGTCAGGTCGCCGCCGCGCGGGGCGGCGAGCCGTCCTTCGGCGGTCAGCCGCTGACCGGGCAGCAGCCCCCGCCAGGCGGGATCGGTGGCGAGGACCAGCACGCGGGCCGGCGTCGCGACCCGCCGTCCGTCCGGCCCGGTGAACCAGGTCAGCTCGGCCGGCACGAGCAGGGTGGCCGGGCGCCCGGCGACGCCGCGTACGGGGCGGGGGTCGTCGCGGACGACCAGTTCGGCGGTGACGACCGCCCGCTCCTCGACCAGGGCGCGGACGAGACCGGAGTCGCGGACGGACAGCCGCGCGGCGGTGGCCGTCGCGCCGCAGACCACGCCGAGCAGCACGGCGAGGACGATCCAGCCGTACCGCCGGACGGGTTCGGCCGGCCGCCCGAGGACGCCGGCCAGGTGCAGGCCGCCCAGCCCTGCCGCCCCGGCAGCCACCGCTGCCAGCAGGACGGCCCGGCCGACGGTCAGGTGCAGCCCGGCCAGCGCGGCGAGCCAGGTGGCCACCGCCAGGCCGGCCAGCCGCAGGTCGATGGCCGCCGCGACCCGCTCGCCCCCGGCATCGGCGCCGGACGTCCCGGGGACGGCCGGGCCGGAGCCGGACGAGCCGGGGCCAGGGCCAGGGCCGGGCGAGCCCAGCGCGCCGCCGGTCGTCACACCGTCACCAGGTCCTTGAGCTGCTCGTAGCGGGCGTCGCCGATGCCGTCGACCTGGCGCAGGTCGCCGACCGAGCGGAAGCCGCCCTGCTGGTCGCGGTGGGTGAGGATGCGCTGGGCGAGCACCGGCCCGACGCCCGGCAGCGCGTCGAGCTGCGCGAGCGTCGCGGTGTTCAGGTTGAGCCGGCCCCCCGCGCCGGGCGCTCCGGGCGCGCCGCCGGGAGCCGCCCCGGGCGGGGGCGCCGCCCCCGGCGGTGCCGTGACGCCGACCAGGATCAGTTCCCCGTCGGTGACCTTCCGGGCGGGGTTGAGCAGGGCCACGTCCACCCCCGGCAGCGCCCCGCCGGCCGCCTCCACGGCGTCGCCGACCCGCGCGCCGGCCGGCACCCGGACCAGCCCGGGACGGCGTACCTTGCCGGCGACCGCGACCACCAGCTCGCCGGCCGACGTGGCGGCCGGTTCCGCGAGGCCGGTCACCGTCGCGTCAGGTGCCTCGGCGGTGGCGACCGGGCGGACCGGCTCGGTCTGCGGCCGGGACCGCCAGGCCCAGAAGCCGGCCCCGAGCACCACCAGCACGGCGACGGCGGCCAGCGCCCGCACGCCGCGCCGCCCGGGGTCGAACGCCCCGGGCCCCGGCAACCGGGACGCCACGCCGGCCTCGGGGGCCCGGGTCGGCGGGTCGGGCTCCGGCGGCCCCGCCGCGCCAGCCGGCGGCGCCGCTGTGCGGGACGGCAGCGCCGCTCTGCGGGGCGGCGATGCCGGTGTACGGGACGGCAGCGCCACGACCGGCTCCGGCACCCCGACCGGGCCCGGACGGTCGACGGACAGCCCGGCGCGCCTCCAATGATCGCCGGACGGCCCGGCCGGCCCCTGACGGTCGTCGAACGGCCCGGCGGGTTCGCCGGTCCGGTCCAGGGGATCGGCGGACCCGCCGGGGTGCGCCGGTGCGGCGCTCGACGGCCAGCCCGCCACCAGCTGGCGCAGTCGTTCCCGGACCACCGTCTCCTCGTCTTCTGACACGACGCGAAGCTAGATCCGCGAGCCCGGGGCGCGCGGCCGGCCGGGGTACGGCTGTGGATGACGGCACCGCCTGTGGACAACCGCCTGATCATGCGGGTGGTGTGCTAGGGCGGCGAAGAACGGCAGCTCAGCGGTTGCCGGCGTCGAGGGCAGCCTGCTCCACCCGCTGGCGGTGGTCCCGCCACCACGGCTCGTCAGCGGGTGGCAGGTTGTCGTTACCGGGTAGCAGCCCGGCCGCGCCGTCGACCAGCTCGCGCACGATGTCCGCGTGGCCGGCGTGCCGTTGTGTCTCCGCGACGACGTGGACCAGGACGCGGTGCAGCGTGACCGTGGCATCGCCCCACCACGGCACCCGGCCGACGTCGTCGAGCGCGAGGGCTTCGATGGTGGTGTCGGCGTGGAGGCTGGCGCGACGGTACAACGCGACGATCTCTTCGCGGCTCTCGTCGGCGGTCGCCCACATGTCGGCATTGGTCTCGGCGCCGTCGCCGACGTACGGCAGCTCCTGCGCGAACGGCCGGCCGAACACGACGCCGAAGTAGAGGATCTCCATGGCCGCCGCGTGCTTCACCAGGCCGAGCAGGTTGGTCGCGGTCGGGGTCAGCGGGCGCCGGGCGTCGTACTCGCTGAGGCCGTCGAGCTTCCACAGCAGGGCGTCACGGCCGCCCTTGAGGTAACTGTGCAGGTCTTCCTTCATCGGGTCACGATGGCATCCGGACGGGTGCCGGCGCTGCCCCGCGTGATCGACAGCGATCACGGACGAGAGGACACACCCTGGCTGGCGGCCGGCGGCCGGCGGTGCACGACGACGCAGGCCAGGCCGGGCCCGGCGTGCGCGGCGACGACGGCGCCGGCCTCCGAGACGTACGAGTCGTGCAGGCGGTCGCCCAGCCGGGCCGTCAGCGCCTCCAGCAGCGCCTCCGCCCGCTGCGGCGCGGCGAGGTGGTGCACGGCCAGGTCGACGTCGGCGTCCCCGGCGGCCTCGACGGCCAGATCGGCCAGCCGCGCCACGCCCCGGCTGGCCGTACGCACCTTGTCCCTGAGGACGATCGCGCCGTCCGGCATGTGCATGATCGGCTTGACCGACAGGGCGGTGCCGAGCAGCGCCTCGGCGGCGCCGATCCGGCCGCCCCGGCGGAGGAACTCCAGCGTGTCGACGTAGAACCAGATGCTGGTACGGGCGATGGCGTCGACGGCGGCGTCGCGTACCGCCGACAGGTCCCCGCCCCGCTCGGCGGCCGTGGCGGCGGCGACGGCGGGGAAGCCGAGGCCCATGCCGGTCGAGCGGCTGTCGACCACGGCGACCCGGTCGTCGAACCCGGCGGCGGCCAGCCGGGCGGCCTCCACCGTGCCGGAGAGCTCGGCCGACAGGTGCACCGAGACGATCCCGTCGGCGCCCGCGTCGAACAGCTCCCGGTACGTCTGGGCGAACTGCTCCGGCGCGGGGCGGGAGGTGCTCACCGAGACGCGCCGGCCGCCGAGCGCCCGGGTGGCGTCGGCGGGGGTGGTCTCCACCCCCTCCAGCCCTTCGGCGCCGTTGAGCACGACGGCCAGCGGCACCACCGTCAGCCGGTGCATGCGCAGCAGCTCGGGCGGGAGGTAGGCGGTGGAGTCGGTGACGACCGCGACGGGCATGCCCGGCACGCTAGCCGATGTCGTCGGGGAACGCCCGGGTCAGACGGCCTCGGTGGCCGGGACGGTGATCAGGCCGACGTTGTGGGCGCGCAGGTGCCAGCCCCGGGTTGCGTCGTGGCGCAGCTCGGTCCAGTGGCAGTTCTGCAGCGAGCCGATGGTGCGCAGGACGGCGTGCTCCCAGCCGAGCAGGTGGCCGCACCCCTGCCGGGCCGCGCCGCCGTGGGTGGCGACCACCACGGTGCCGCCGGGCACGGCGTCGGCGGCGTCGGCCAGGGCCGCGCCCATCCGTTTGCCGAGGTCGTCCAGGGTCTCGATGCCGGCGCCCGGGTCCGGGTCGCCGGCCCGCCAGCGGGCGAACTCGGCGGGGTGGCGCTCGGCGGCCTCGGTGAGGGCCAGCCCCTGCCAGGAACCGAAGTGCCGCTCCCGCAGCCGTGGGTCGGTGCGCACCGGCAGCCCGGTCAGCGCGGCCAGCGCGCCGGCGGTGTCCGCCGCGCGGCTCAGGTCGCTGGCCACGATGGCGTCGGGCCGCAGCCCGGCCAGCAGGGGCGCCGCAGTGCGGGCCTGCTCGCGGCCGAGGTCGTTGAGCGGTACGTCGGTCTGCCCCTGGACCCGGCTGGCGGCGTTCCAGTCGGTGTTGCCGTGCCGCCAGATGATCAGGCGGGTCATTCCGCGGTGGTGGAGCCGGTGCCGGACTCGGCGTCGACGAGGTCGCGGTCGACGAACGGGATCGTCGGGCAGTCCTTCCAGAGCCGGTCGAGGGCGTAGAACTCGCGCTCCTCGGTGTGCTGGACGTGCACCACGATGTCGACGTAGTCGAGCAGCACCCACCGGCCGCCCCGCTCGCCCTCGCGCCGGATCGGCTTGGCCTTCTCCGGCAGCTCCAGCAGCCGCTCCTCGATGGCATCGACGATGGCGAGCACCTGACGCTCGTTGGGAGCCGCGGCGAGCAGGAACGCGTCGGTGATGGCGAGCTGGTCGCCCACGTCGATGATGACGATGTCCTGCGCCTTCTTGTCGGCCGCGGCCTGGGCGGCGGCGATGGCCAACTCGTGGGCGCGTTCGGAAATTGTCACCGTTCTCCTTCGATCAACCGTGCGATCCTCCAAGCGTCTCACACCCGGTGGAATCCCGACTCGTCAGTTCTGGCGCGTTACCCGCCCGAACCGGCCCATACGGGGCCGAATCACGGCTGATAGAGGCGTCGCTTGGCGATGTACTGCACCACACCGTCCGGCACCAGATACCAGACCGGCTCCCCCCGGGCGACCCGGGCCCGGCAGTCCGTGGACGAGATGGCCATGGCCGGGACCTGCACCAGGCTCACCGTGTCGGCCGGCAGGTGCGCGGCGGTCAACTCGAAGCCCGGCCGGGTCACCCCGATGAAGTGGGCCAGTTCGAAGATCTCGTCCAGGTCCTTCCAGGAGAGGATCCGCTCCAACGCGTCCGCCCCGGTGATGAAGAACAGCTGCACCTTCGGGCCGTACTCGGCGTGCAGGTCACGCAGGGTGTCGACGGTGTAGGTGGGCCCGCCCCGGTCGATGTCCACCCGGCTGACCTGGAAGCGCGGGTTGGAGGCGGTGGCGATGACCGTCATCAGGTAGCGGTCCTCCGCCGGGCTGACCGGCTCGTCCGCCTTCTGCCACGGCTGGCCGGTGGGGACGAAGACCACCTCGTCCAGCCCGAACCGGTCCGCCACCTCGCTGGCCGCGACGAGGTGCCCGTGGTGGATCGGGTCGAAGGTGCCGCCCATGATCCCGACCCGCCGGATGTCTTCCTCCACCCCGCGATCCTAGGCCGGGCGGAACCGGCGACCCCGGGGGGCCGCCGGACCGTCCCGTCCGGCGACCCGGCCTCGGCGCTCTCGCGGTGGCGCCGGCGACCACCCCGTCGGCCGTCAGGCCGCCGCCGCGGCGACCGCCGTCCGGGCGACCAGGGCACGGCGCAGGTCGTCGTCGGCGTCGGTCACCACGCGGCGCAGGCCGGGGGTGACGTCGTCGCGGGCCAGCAGCGCCGCGGCCGCCTCCCGGGTGGGCTGCGCCACGGCGTGCCGGGGGAAGGCCAGTCTCGCGACGTGGTCGGCCACCCAGGGCGTACGCGCCCGCGCGGCGGCCGGCATGTCGGCGAAGTAGCGCGCCACGTAGCCGGCGGTCAGCTCGGCCTGCTCCGGCTGCCAGAACCCCTCCGCGGTCGCCTCGACGATGCGGTTCGACAGGTCGGTGTTCGACACGACGATCTCCCACGCGGCTTGCTTGGCGGCCGGATCGGGCAGCGCCGCGCGGCAGCGGGCGGCCCGCTCGGCGCCGGCGGCGCTCGGGTCGGCCGCGGCCTCGGCGGCGATCTCCGCCGCGCCGGCCGCGCCGAGCACCACCAGCCGCAGCAGCAGCGCCCAGCGCAGCTCGGCGTCGACCGCCAGCCCCGGCGGGACGTCCCGGCCGACGAGCCAGCCGGCCAGCCGGTCCGCGTCGGTGCTGGCGGCGATCCAGCCCCGGGCCGCCGCGAGCTGGAGCGAACCGCCCGCCGGGGCGCCGTCGAGCAGTTTCCGGCAGGCGGCGGCGACCTGCGCCAGGGCGGCCTCGCGGGCGGGCGGGTCGAGGTAGCGGTCGACCAGCGAGCGGCTGAGCGTGAGCACGTCCTCGGCGATGATCACCTCGGTCTCGGCGGGGAGGGCGGCGGCGATCAGGGCCACCAGGCCGGCGACCGGGCGTTCCCCGTCGGTGGCGGCGTCCAGCGCCTCGCCCCAGAGCAGCGCCCGGGCCAGCGGGTCGGCCAGGCCGGGCAGCACCAGCGGCACGGCGTCCGCCGACGCGGGGTCGAGCCGGATCTTGGCGAACGTCAGGTCGCCGTCGTTGGGCAGCAGCAGCCGGGCCGCCGGCTCGCCGACCAGCGCGGTCAGCACCGTACGGCCGCCGTCGGCGTCCGGGTCGAGGTCGACCTCCGTCCGGACGACCGTCCCGTCGGCGGCGTACCGGCCGACGCCGATGCGGTGCGGGCGCAGCACCGGGTACGCGTCGGGGGCGCTCTGCCGGATCGCCACCTGGGCGTAGCGGCCGTCCGCGTCGACGCCGACCTCGGCGCGCAGCGTGTCGACCTGCGCCGAACGCAGCCAGCGTCGCGCCCAGCCGGACAGGTCCCGCCCGGCGGCCGCAGCGAGGCTGCCGAGCAGGTCGGACAGGGTGGCGTTGCCGAACCGGTGCTTCGCGAAGTGGGCGTTGAGGCCGGCGAGGAAGGCGTCGTCGCCGAGCCAGGCGACCAGTTGCCGCAGCACGCTGGCGCCCTTGGCGTACGAGATGCCGTCGAAGTTGAGCAGGCCCTCGGCGGCGTCGGCGACCTCCTCGGGCGCCACCGGGTGGGTGGAGGGGCGCTGGTCGGCCGCGTAGCCCCAGGCCTTGCGCCGCAGGGCGAAGGTCGTCCAGGCCTGGTCGAAGCGGGTCGCCTCGGCTGTCACCCGGGTGCCGAGGTACTCCGCGAAGGACTCGTTGAGCCACAGGTCGTCCCACCAGCGCATGGTGACCAGGTCGCCGAACCACATGTGCGCCATCTCGTGGGCGATGGTGGTGGCGCGCTGCTCCCGCTCGGTGTCGGTGACCGCGGAGCGGAAGACGTAGTCGTCGCGGAAGGTCACGAGGCCCGGGTTCTCCATCGCGCCGGCGTTGAACTCCGGCACGAACGCCTGGTCGTACTTGCCGAACGGGTAGCGCTCGGCGAAGAGCTGGTGGAACCGGTCGAGGCACTGCCCGGTGACCGTGAGGATCTCCTCGGCGTCGGCGTCCAGGTGTGCCGCCAGGGAGCGCCGGCAGTAGACGCCGAGCGGGATGCCGTCGTGCTCGCCGCGCCGGACGTGCCAGGGGCCGGCGATCAGCGAGACGAAGTACGTGGCGAGCGGCGCCGTCGGGGCGAACTCCCAGCGCCCGGGGCGCGGCCTGGCGGCGAGCTGGCCGTTGGCCGCGACGGTCCACTCCGGCGGGGCGGTGACCGACATGGTGACCGGGGCCTTCAGGTCGGGCTGGTCGAAGGCGGCGAAGATGCGCTGCGCGTTGTCCAGGAAGGACATCGCGTAGAGGTAGGTCTCGCCGTCGGCGGGGTCGACGAAGCGGTGCATCCCCTCCCCGGTGTTCGAGTACGCCATCTCGGCGGCGACGGTGAGCGTGTTGGCCTCGGCCAGCCCGGTCAGCGGCAGTCGGTTGTCGGCCAGCGTGGCCGGGTCGACGTCGCGGTCGTTGAGTCGTACCGCCAGCAGTTTCGCGGGTTGGACCTCGACGAAGGTCTCCGCGCCGGGGGTCGCCCGGAAGCGGATGGTGACGTCGGAGCGGAACCGCTCGCCGTCGCCGGTCAGGTCGAGGTCCACCTGATAGGACTCGACGGTGATCGCCGCGCCACGCGCGGTCGCCTCTACACGGGTCAGGCTCGGCATCCGCTTATCCTGCCCGATGGGGAACCGTACGTGTCTCCCTCATGACCCCGTGGCACTGGAGGACTTGACGATGGCTTCGCACCCCAAGGGTGACTTCGACCTCTCCCGGGCGGTCTGGCAGCGGGCCGAGGGCGACACCTCCGAGAGCGCCGTCGAGGTCGCCTTCGTCGACGACCTGATCGGCATGCGCAACTCCGCCGAGCCGGACGGCCCGGTCCTGGTCTTCACCCAGGCCGAGTGGGACGCCTTCGTCGCCGGCGCCCAGGACGGCGAGTTCGACCTGGACTGAGGTCGGGCTGACCGCTGCCTGCCCGACCGGGCGGGCCGGGCCGACCGCGCCCGGCCCGCCCGGTCGGCCGTCAGGTGGCGGTGCAGGTCAGCGGCGGAACGGGGTTGGTGCCGCTCCACGAGCCGAGGAAGCCGATGACCGTGTCGGCACCCGGGCCGAGGCTGCCGTTGTAGCTCACGTTGCGCGCGGCGACGGCGGATCCGCTGGTGGTGACCGTCGCGTTCCAGGCCTGGTTGACGGCCTGGCCGGAGCCGAGGGTCCACGCCACGGTCCAGCCGCTGATGGCCGCGCTCCCGGCGGTGATCCGGATCTCCCCCTGGAAGCCGCCCGGCCACTGGCCCACGATCCGGTAGGCGGCGGTGCAGGACCTGACACCGCTGGTCGGGGTGGGGGTGGGCGGGTCCGTCGGGGTCGGCGAGACCGTCGGGCTGACCGTGGGCGTCACCGTCGCGGTGGGGCTCGGCCCACCGCCGAAGATCGTAGCCTCCCTGGCGGTGGCCCTGATGCCGTTGGCGCCGTTGAAGATCCGCTCGCCCCAGGTGGTGAGCCGCGCGGGGTCGAAGGTGGTGGCCATGTCCAGGATCGGGTCGGTGTTGCCGCTCCAGGACCAGCCGAGGTAGCCCAGGCCGCGGGCCTGCGACTCGGCCAGGATCGTCTCGTGGTCGACCTCGTTGGCGTTGAACCGCCAGCCGAACTCACCGATGACCAACGGCCAGCCGTTGTCCTCGAACCGGTCGAGGTAGTCGGTGATGGCCGTGGCCGTGTTGAACACCGCGTACATGTGGATGGAGAGCACGGTGTTGTGCCGGCTGTCGGCGTCCAGGATCGCCTGCGCGTTGTCCCGCATGACGTACTGCCAGTCCTGGCCCCAGTTCGGCCCGTCGACCATGAGCAGGTGCTCGAAGCCGTTGGCCCGCATCTTCGTGATCGCGGCGGTGGTCGCGGCGGTCCACTGGCCGGCGTTGACGTTGCCGATCGGCTCGTTGCCGATGTTGATGACGACGTAGTTCTCCTGGCCGACGAGCGCGCTCTTCTGGCTGATCCAGTAGTCGACCGCCTCGTCGAGCGACGCGGCGGCGCCCTCCTCGCCGTAGCCGGTGGTGTCGTGGACCTCCAGTACGCAGATCAGCCGGTTCTGCTTGCACAGTGAGATCACGTCGGCGACGTCGGTGGACGGACCCCAACGCTTGCCGCTGCCCAGCACCACCCGGACGGTGTTGGCGCCGAGCGCCTTGACGTCGGCGAACGAGTCGGTCTCGCCCGTGTACCAGACGTGGGGGTGGTTGACACCTCGCATGACGAACGGCTGGCCGTTCGCCTCGACGATGTTGCGTCCGTCGACGTGCAGTCCCACGGCCGCGTCCGCCGGCTTGACGAACAGCAGGACGGACGCGGCGACGGCGAGCACCGCGGCGCCGACGGAGAGAAGTCTTCTCTTCATGGCCTACCTCAGGGTGAGGCCCCGACAGATCGGGGCACAGGCACGCCTGCCCAGGCGCACGCGAATGGCGGTGCGCGGCGCGCTCGTGACGAGTGCGACGTACGGGTGCGAGGCCGGCTCGGCTCTGCAACGGTGCCAAGCTACTCGTGGTCACGCAGGCTTCGCAATAGGAGATCGTCGATGGGGTGACTGTTCCCCCCGGCCGACGGCGGTACGGGACCGGGCGCTCCGCGTACCGTTGCAATGCCTCCACCACGGCGGCGATCCCGAATCGCGGGCTAGTCGCCGTCGCCCCAGCCGAGCCCGCCCGGCCCCGGTGCGTGATGGAAGCCGGGATGGCCGGCGACGTCGGCGCAGCGCTCGCCGTCCGGGCCGGACGCGCCGCAGAACAACCGCTCGGCCTGCTGCCACGCCTCGGCCGGCGACAGCGCCGACGCGCCCAGGGCCACCTCGGGCCGCAGCAGACTCAGCGCCTCCGCGTATCCGACGGCCAGCTCCCGGGCCGACGCCAGATCGGCGGCGGTGAAGCCGAGGTGCACCGTGAAGAACCGGCCCGGCCGGGCCGAGCGGCGGGGCGGCGCGATCAACGACGCGCCGGCGACCTCCCCGGCCGCGCCGAGCCTCTCCCGCGCCTGCCGTTGCCGCCAGTACGCCGGCCTGTTGTCACGCATGTGTCCTCCCCGTGGCGATCGTGGGCGGCCTCGTCCCGCGGTGGACCGCCCGCGTTCCGTCTTGGCCACCGCCGGAGTCGTGCCGGCGGTGGACCGGCGCGGACCGCTCCCCCAAGACAACCAGTTCGCCGCGTCCCTGGGAGGGGCCAGCAGACGCGTCGTCCGCTGGCCCCTTCCCGGCATCCGCCCGCCCCGCGCCGCGGCCGACCCGGCGGCGGGGTTCAGGCACGCCGGCCCGGGTAGACGCAGGGGTACGGACAGGACCCGGCCGGCAACGGCCGCCACCCTTCGGTCAGGAGGCCCGATGGCGACCATCCCGACGGAGCGCAGCCCGGACAGCTCGGTGGCCTTCCTGCGCGACGGCTACCGCTTCGTCGGCCGGCGCTGCGACCGTCACGGCACCGACATCTTCCAGGCCCGGCTGCTGCTGGAGCCCACCATCTGCCTGCGCGGCCGGGCGGCGGCGGAACTCTTCTACGACACCGAGCGCTTCGTCCGGGCGGGTGCCATGCCGAAGCGGGCGCAGCGCACCCTCACCGGCCGCGGCGGTGTGCAGGGCCTCGACGGGGCGGACCACGCCGACCGCAAGGCCATGTTCATGTCGATCATGACGCCGGCCGCGGTCCGGCAGCTCGCGCAGCTCTTCGACGACGAGTGGCGGGCCCGCGTCCCGTCCTGGGAGTCGGACGGGCCGGTGGTGCTCTACGACGAGGTCGGCCGGATGCTGACCCGCGCGGTCTGCGCCTGGGCCGGCGTGCCGCTCGCGAACTCCGAGGTGGACCGGCGTACCGCCGAGCTGCACGCCATGATCGAAGGACCAGCGGCGCTCGGCCCCCAGCACTGGCGTGGCCTGTGGGCCCGCCGCCGGGGCGAACGCTGGATCGGCCAGGTCGTCGACCGGCAGCGCGCCGGCACGCTTCCCGCCCCCGACGGCAGCGCGTTGCGGGTGTTCGCCGAGCACCGCGACGCCCACGGGCGGCTGCTTCCCCGCCGGATCGCGGCCGTCGAGCTGCTCAACGTGCTACGGCCCACGGTCGCCGTCGACCGCTTCATCGTCTTCGCCGCGCTGGCCCTGCACGACCACCCGGCCTGGCGGGAACGCGTCCGGGAGAGCGACGAGGCGGCCGAGAGCTTCGTGCAGGAGGTACGCCGCTACTACCCCTTCTTCCCCGTGGCCGCCGCCCGGGTCCGGCGCTCGTTCGACTGGCAGGGCTACCACTTCCCGCGCGGCCGGCGGGTGCTGCTCGACCTGTACGGCACCAACCACCACCGGGCGCTCTGGCCGGAACCGGAGCGGTTCCGGCCGGAGCGCTTCACCGGCTGGCGGGGCGACCCGTTCGCCCTCGTGCCGCAGGGCGGCGGCGAGCACCTGACCGGTCACCGCTGCGCCGGGGAGTGGATCACGATCGAGCTGATGAAGCGGGCGGTGGCGAACCTGACCACGACGATGCGGTACGACGTGCCACCGCAGGACCTGGCGTTGAGCCTGCACCGGATGCCGGCGCTGCCGCCGAGCGGGTTCCTGGTCACCAACGTCCGCCGCACGGCCTGAACACGACACCGCCCCGGGGGACCTCGACGGCCCCGGGGCGGTGCGGTCGCGATCGCGCTCAGGCCGGGTGCAGGACGCTGCGCAGGCAGCCGTCCTCCTTCTTCTCGAACATCTCGTAGCCCCGCGCGCCCTGCTCCAGCGACATCGGGTGGGTGGCCAGGTAGCCGGGATCGATCTCGCCGGCCGCGATCCGGTCCAGCAGCATCGGGATGTAGCGCTGGGCGTGCATCTGCCCCATCCGCAGCACCAGCGCCTTGTTCATCGCCGCGCCGAGCGGGAACTTGTCCACCAGACCGGCGTAGACACCGACGATGCTCACCGTGCCGCCCTTGCGGCAGGCCATGATCGCCTGTCGGACCGACGTGGGGCGGTCGGTCTGCAGCCGGGCCGTCTGCTTCGCCTTGTCGTACGCGTACACCGGCCCGACGTCGTGCGACTCCATGCCGACGGCCTCGATGCACGCGTCCGGCCCCCGGCCGGCGGTCATTTCCCGCAGTGCCTCCAGCACGTCGGTCTCGGCGTAGTTGACCGTCTCCACGCCGAGCCGGTCGGCGGCGGTGGCGAGCCGCTCCCGCAGCCTGTCGATCACGATCACCCGCTCGGCGCCGAGGAGCTGGGCGGACCGGGCCGCCATCTGGCCGACCCCGCCGGCGCCCCAGACGGCGACCACCTCGCCGCCCTTCAGCGCGCAGAAGTCGGCGGCCATCCAGCCGGTGGGCATCGCGTCGGAGGCGAACACCACCGAGTCGTCGGGCACCCCGTCGGGCACCTGGAACGCCCCGATGTCGCCGAAGGGCACCCGGACGTACTCGGCGTGGCTGCCGGAGTAGCCACCGGCGGCGTGCGAGTAGCCGAGGATGCCGGCCGGCGAGTGGCCCCAGAGCTTCTCGGTGAAGACCGGCTGCGGGTTGGAGTTGTCGCAGAGCGAGTACTGCTCGGTGCGGCAGTACCAGCAGCCGCCGCAGGCCACCACCGAGCCGACCACGACGCGGTCGCCGACGCGCAGCCGCCGTACGCCGGGGCCGGTCTCCACGACCTCGCCCATGAACTCGTGGCCGAGGACGTCGCCCTCCCGCATCGCCGGCAGGAAGCCGTTGATCAGGTGCAGGTCGGAGCCGCACACGCTGCTGGCGCCGACCTTGACGATGATGTCGCCCTCGGCGCGGATCCGCGGCTCCGGCACGTCGCGTACGGCCAGCTTGCCGACGCCTTCCCAGCAGAGCGCCCTCATGCCCGCCCTCCCGTCCGCAGCCTCTCCCGCACCTTGTCGGTCGCCTTCTCCTGGGCCGGGCCGCGCCCGGACGGGTCCCGCCGGGTGTCGATGACCTGGCCGCACTCCACCAGCGCCTTCACCCGGCGCAGCGCGTCCCGCAGGGCCTGGTCCGGGTCGTCGCCGCCGAGGAGTCCGAACGCCCGGCGCAGCGGCCCGGAGCGCCACCGCAGCTCGGCGCGGACCTCCGTGCCCCGGTCCTGGGGCGCCGGCGTCAGGTGGACCGTGCCCTCCTGCTCCGGCCCGTCGGTGACCCGCCAGCGCAGCCGCCCGGGTCCCTCGACGGTGATCTCCGCCCGCCACTCGGTGCCCCCGCCGGCCGGGTCCCGCGCCACGCAGCGCCACCGGTCGTCGTCGAGCCGCTCCAGGGTCGCCCACCCGGCCAGCGCCCGGTCCATCCGTTCCCGGTCCGTCCAGAAGCCGATCACGGCCGCCGCCGGCCGGTCGATCGTCACCCCGCGCCGCACCACGTACCAGCCGTCGCGGCGCTCGGGCTGGTGCCGGCGTCGTCGACGGGCCACCGCCCTGCCGACGCCGACCACGGTCACGGTGGTGGCGCCGAGCAGCGCCCACCTCGTTCCGTTGCTGGTCATCTCGTCTCCTCCATGCGGGTGCCCGGGGATCGACCACCCGCACCAGTTGCGCTACCCGGGACCGCCCGGCCGAAACGACGCGCCGGTTTGCCCGGTCGATAACCGGGCACCTGCTGCGGGCACCCACCGTCACCGGGAGGCACCGTGTCCTTCGACGCCAGCGAGTACGGCCGGCACGCCGCGGACGTCTACGACGAGACGTACGCGCACCTGACACCGGACGCGGCGGTGGAGCGGCTCGCCGCGCTCGCCGACGGCGGCCCGGTGTGCGAGTTCGGCATCGGCACCGGCCGGCTCGCCCTGCCGCTGGTCGCCCGGGGACTGACCGTCGCCGGTGTCGAGGGCTCCCCGGAGATGGCCGCCGGGCTGCGCGCCAAGCCCGGCGGGGACAAGATCGAGGTGGCCGTCGGCGACTTCGCCGAGACCCAGGTGCCCGGCGAGTTCGCCCTGGTGGTGCTCGCGTTCAACACGATCTTCGCGCTGCCGGACCAGGCCGCCCAGGTGGCCTGCTTCCGCAACGCCGCCGCCCACCTGCGTCCCGGCGGCCGGTTCGTCGTCGAGGCGTGGGTGCCCGACCCGGGTGCCTTCCGCGCCGGCGGCTCGCTGCGGCCGGTGCGGGTGGCGGAGGACGTGGTGCTGCTGGAGGCGGCCCTGCTGCACCCCGCCGAGCAGCGGATGACCACCACAAAGGTCCGGATCGGCAACGACGGGGTGCGCCTGCTGCCCGCCAACCACCGCTACGCCTGGCCGGCGGAGCTGGACCTGATGGCCGAGCTGGCCGGGCTGCGCCGCGAGCACCGGTGGGAGGACTGGTCCGGCCGGCCGTTCACCGACCACAGCCGCGAGCACGTCTCCGTCTACCGCCGCCCGGAGCAGGCGTGAGCGCCCCGGCCCGCCCGGCCGCTGCCGCTCCCGGGGGCGACGGCCGGGGCACCGGCGCGCCGACGGCCGGGGGCGCCGACGAGCGTCGGCTTCCCATGGCGTACGTGCTGCCGCTGCGCTGGACCGACGACGCCGACCTGACCGAACTGACCGCCTACCTGCGGCGGCTGAGCGCCCTGGTCGACGTGACCGTGGTCGACGGGTCGCCGCCGGAGGTGTTCGCCCGGCACGCGGGGGCCTGGCGCGGCCTCGTCCGGCACCTGCGGCCGGATCCCGCCCTGCGCGGCGTCAACGGCAAGGTGACCGGGGTGCTCACCGGCGTCGGCGCGGCCCGGCACGAGCACGTGGTGATCGCCGACGACGACGTCCGGTACGACGAGGCGGGGCTGCTCGCCGTGCACCGGCTGCTCGACCGGGTGGACCTGGTCCGGCCGCAGAACTACTTCGATCCGCTGCCCTGGCACGCGTGGTGGGACACCGGGCGCACCCTGCTCAACCGGGCGCTCGGCGCCGACTACCCCGGCACCCTGGCGGTACGCCGGAGCACCTTCCTCGCCATGGGCGGGTACGACCCGGACGTGCTCTTCGAGAACCTGGAGCTGATCCGCACCGTGCGCGCGTACGGGGGCACCGAGGCGGCACCCGCCTGGCTGCACGTACGCCGGCTGCCGCCCGACGCCGCCCACTTCCTGGGCCAACGGGTCCGCCAGGCGTACGACGACCTGGCCCAGCCGGCCCGCCTGATGGCCTCGCTCGCGGTCCTGCCGGCGCTGGCGGCGGCGGTCGCGACCCGGCGGCCGAGGCTGCTGCTCGGGGCGGCCGTGACCACCGTGGCGCTCGCCGAGGTGGGCCGGCGCTGGGGCGGGGGCGCCGCGGTCTTCCCGCCGGCCACCGCCCTGGCGGCCCCGCTCTGGGTGCTGGAGCGCGGCGTGTGCGGCTGGCTCGCCGTCGGCCGGCGCCTGCTCCTCGGCGGGGTCCGCTACGCGGGCGGCCGGGTGCGCCGCGCCGCCCACTTCGAACGCACCCTCCGCCGCCACCTGCGCTGACTCTGGGCACCGCCACCCGCCCGGGACGCACACGACAGCTCGCGGCCACTCCCCGGACGGTGCTCCGGGAGTGGCCGCGAGCTGCGGCGTACGGTGGTCGGGCTGGTCAGTACCGCACCTGTTCGCGGGACTGCTGCGCCTGGTCCTTCACGTCGTGCGCGGCCGAACGGGTGTCGTCCTTGACGGCGTGCACCGCGTCCTGGGCGGTGGAGCGGACCGACTCGGTGGCGTGCTGCGCCGGCTCGCGCAGCTCCTCCTTCAGCTCGTTGGCGACCTCGCCGAGCTTCTCCTTCACCACCCCGGCGTGCTCGCCGGCCTTCTCCTTGACCTGCGACGCCACCTGCTGCTCGCGGCGGGTCGCCGGGATCAGCGAGGAGGCGAGCCAGCCGACGCCGAAGGCGATCAGGCCGGCGGCAAGCGGGTTGCCCTCGGACTTCTCTCGGATCACGTGCGGCGCCCGCTGCGCGGCGTCGCTGACGGTCGAGGCCGCCGAGTGCGCCTTGTCGCTGACCGTCGAGGCGGCCGAGTGCGCCTTGTCGCTCACGGTGGACGCCGCCGAGGAGGCGTGGTCGCCCACCGCGTGGGCGCTGTGCTTGGTGCTGTGACCCAGGTCGGAAGCGGTTCCCATCACCTTGTCCCTCACATTCTGCAGTGCGTTGCGGGCCCGCTGCTTGCGGTCGTCGACGATGCGGGCGGGGCTGACCTTGTACGCCAGCGCGTCCACGTCGGAACTCAGGTTGTTCCGGGTGGCTTCGATCTCCCGGCGGATCTGGTCCGGGTCGGTGCTCATCGGGTGACCTCCTGCGGGTGGGGCTTGAGCGCGTCGGGGATCCGCTGCACGCTGTCGTTGGTCTGCTTGAGGCCGCGGATGTGCTCGGCGCTCTTCTTGGCCTTGGTGTAGAGGACCGCGGCGATCGCGCCCCAGATGACGGCCACGATCAGGGCCGCCCAGCCGGCGTCCATCACGTTGGACAGCCCGGCCCAGAGGGCCAGCGACAGGAAGAGGGCCACCATGTAGCCGCCGAAGCCGGCACCGCCGAAGAAGCCGGCGGTCTTGCCCGCCTTCTTGCCCTCCTGGCGGATCTCGGCCTTGGCCAGCTCGACCTCCTGCCGCATCAGGGTCGACAGGTCGCTGGTGACCTGGCGCATCAGCTCACCGATCGAGCTGCCCCTGACCTCGTCCGCGTCGTGGGGGTGGTAGCCGGAGTCCAGCCCCGCCCCCTGCGTCGGCATGCTCATGCCGCCGCCTCCCTTCGGGTGATTCGTGGGCTCACGGACGGGTGGTTCCGGTCGACGGCACGCCCGGCAGCGGGTCGGTCTGGCTCACCGGCGGCAGCGGCTGGCCGACGCCACCGGCGGGGTCGGCGTAGCTGGTGGTGGTCTGCGGGTCGGCGTACGCGCCCGGGGTCGGGTCGAGGTAGCCGCCCGGCGGTACGGCGTCCGGCACCGCACGCGGGGCCGGCGGGGTCGGGATGACCGCGGTCCGCTCCGGGTCGTAGCCGGCGCCCGAGCCGTACGCGGGGTAGCCGTTGCCACCCTGGCCGTCGCCGCCAGCCGAGATGTTCTTGGTCAGCCGGCCGGCGAGCACACCCAGCACGGCGGCGCCGACCAGGAAGGTACCCGGGTTGCGACGCGCGTAGTCGCGCACCTCGGCGATGAGGTCGCCGGGCTCGCGCTGCTCCAGCCAGCCGGCCACCCCGTGCACCCGGTCGGCGGCCTGGCGGGCGATCTCGCTCACCGGGCCGGCCTGGCCGCCCTGCTCGGCCATCGAGCGCATCTCATCGGCCAGCGAACGGAGCCCGCCGGCGGCGCGCCGCTGCTGGTCGCCGGCCTGGCTGGCGAGCTGGCTGCGGGCCTCGCCGTAGAGGTTGCGCGCCTGGAGCTTCGCCTCGCCGACGACCTCCCGGCCCTGCTCCTTGGCCGTCTCGGCGACGGCGCCGCCGGCGTGCCTGGCCTCCGAGCCGACCTGACGGGCCTGCTCGCGGACGCCGCTGCCGTTGCTCGAATCCTGGCCGTACGTGGAAGTCGTGGGTGACAGATCGTAGGTCATGATTTCCCTTCCGCTCGGAAAGTCTTCGCGGGTGTGTGCTGGGGGGATGCGCCGGCCGGTTCCTGCCGCCGCATCTCTTGACCTACCCTGCGTCGCCGGTTCCATACCTCCTTCGTGACTTTCCCTGCGGGCCGCCGCCGGCCCGCTACAAAATGGAGGATCGCCGGACCGCGTATCGACCCCGCCACGCACAGTGGTGGACACTCCCCCGCTGCCGGCGCCGCGGGCAGGGCGTTCCGCGGGTCCACGGAGGTGAATCGATGGCACGACACGCACTCGGCGGCCCGGGGGGCCCGAAGCCGAAGGTGCAGCTCGCCGCCGTGGCCGCGGCCGGGGTCTTCACCCTGATCGGAGTGCTCGGGTTCGTCCCCGGCATCACCATCAACTACGCCGACATGACGTTCGCCGGCCACCACTCCGAGGCCCGGCTGCTCGGCCTGTTCCAGGTGTCGATCCTGCACAACGCGCTGCACCTGGGCTTCGGACTGGCCGGCCTGCTGCTGGCCCGCAGCGTCGCCGGGGCCCGGGTCTTCCTCGCCGGCGGCGGCGCCCTCTACCTCGGCCTGTGGCTGTACGGCTTCGCGATCGACCGGGAGAGCGCGGCGAACTTCATCCCGGTCAACGACGCCGACAACTGGCTGCACCTGGTCCTCGGCTTCGGCATGCTCGCCTTCGGGCTGCTGCTCTCCAACCAGGTGGGCACCGGCACCCGGGCCGACGACCCCTTCGACCGCCCCTGACCCGGGCCGTGTGGCGGCGTTTGCCCGCCGCGCCCTTCGGGCACGGAGGTCGGAGGTCCGTCGACGAGGAGGTCGTCATGCCGAGGTGGTTGCGTGACAACGCGCTGACCGTGGCGATGTTCGGCGCCTTCCTCGTCTTCCTGGTCCTGCAGAGCGTGTTCGGTTGGCAGACGTACAACCAGGAGCTGGCCGAGTTCGGGGCCGCGCCGACCGGCTGGCCGGCGTACCTGGTCACCGGGCACTTCATGGAGTCGGTCTTCGAGAACTGGGAGTCGGAGTTCCTCCAGATGGGCGGCTACGTCCTGCTCACCGCCTACCTGGTGCAGCGCGGGTCGGCGGAGTCGAAGCCGGTGGGGCAGACCGACCGGCCCGAGGACGACGAGCGGCGGGCCACCCCGGACTCCCCCTGGCCCGTACGCGCCGGCGGGCTGCCGCTGGTGGTCTACCGCAACAGCCTCTCCATCGCGCTGCTGCTGATCTTCGCCGGCTCGTTCGTCGGCCACCTGCTCGGCGGGACCGCCGACTACAACCAGCAGCAGGCGTTGCAGAGCGGAGCGCCGCCGATCGGCGCGTGGGAGTTCCTCAGCACGAGCGACTTCTGGTTCCAGTCGATGCAGAACTGGCAGAGCGAGTTCCTCGCCGTCGGCACGCTGATCGTGCTGAGCATCTTCCTGCGTCAGCACGCGTCGCCGGAGTCGAAGCCGGTCACCGCCGAACACGCGCACACCGGCGACTGACCGCCCGGCCCCGTCAGGCCGGCACGCGCAGCCGCTTGGCGAAGCACACGCTGTACGGGTTGCCGACGTACTCGCCGTAGACCGGGATCGGCTCGTATCCGCTGGAGGTGTAGAGCCCGATCGCGGCCGGCAGGTACGTGCCCGTCTCCAGGCGGAGAACCGCGTACCCCTGTTGGAAGGCCAACTCCTCCAGCGCGGTCAGCAACTGCCGGGCGATGCCCCGCCCCCGGTGGGCCGGGCGGACGTACATCCGCTTCACCTCGCCGGTGCCGGCGTCGAGCGCCTGGATCCCGCCGCAGGCGACCGCCCGCCCGTCGGCGACCACCACCAGGTAGCGGATGTCGTCGTGGGTGACGGTCGCCTGGCCGTCCAGCCCGCCGTCGGCCGCCCGCAGCTCGCGCTGCTGGGCGGTGACGAGGGCGTCGATCTCCGCGTCGGTGGCGGGGCGGGACTCGATCAGCATCAGGCCACGCTAGGCGGCGGGGATTTCGGGCAGGTTTCTGGCAGTCGACCCGCGCACGGAGCGCGACGAGCCATTCGGCGTCGCCCGCCGGGGCGGGCTATTCGGCGTCGTCCGCCGCCGCGATGCGGGACGGGCCGGGCTCCTGGGAAGGACCGGGCCCGTCGGACGGGTCGGCCTCCCGGACCGGCCCGGCGTCGCCGAAGCCGTCCGCCGGGTCGACGTCGTCGGAGACGTCGGCGTCGGTGCCCTCGACGTCGTCCTCCGGGCGCTGCCGGCGGGCCTTGCGGGCCGCCAGCCGCTCCGCGGCGGACGCCCGGGTGGACTTCTCCTCCAGCCGGACGTCGGTGCCCCGGTTGCCGGGGATGAAGTCGGCCCCGGCGTAGAGGGTCGGCTGCCAGTCGAACTCCCGCTCGCCGATCCGGACCAGGTCGCCCGGTTCCGCGCCGGCCTTGCCCAGCTTCTCCTCGACACCCAGGCGGGCCAGTCGGTCGGCCAGGTAGCCGACGGCCTCGTCGTTGTCGAAGTTCGTCTGCCGCACCCACCGCTCGGGGCGGACGCCGTGCACGACCCAGGCGCCGTCCGCCGCGGCCTCGATGGTGAAGCCGGCGTCGTCGACCGCCCGGGGGCGGATCACGATCCGCGTCGCCTCGGCGGGCGGCGCGGCCTTGCGCCCCTGCTCCACCAGCTCCGCCATGGCGTACATGAGCTCCTTGAGCCCCTCCCGGGTCGCCGCGGAGACCTCGAACACGCGGAAGCCGCGCTCCTCCAGGTCGGGGCGGACGATCTCGGCAAGGTCCCGGCCGTCGGGCACGTCGACCTTGTTGAGCGCCACCAGCCGGGGACGGTCGGCCAGGCCGCCGTACTCGGTCAGCTCGGCCTCGATGGTGTCGATGTCGGCGACCGGGTCCCGGCCGGGCTCCAGGGTGGCGGTGTCGATGACGTGCACCAGCACCGCGCAGCGCTCGATGTGCCGCAGGAACTCCAGGCCGAGGCCCTTGCCGGTGGCCGCGCCGGGGATCAGGCCGGGCACGTCGGCGACGGTGAAGGTGTGGTTGTCCAGCCGGACCACGCCCAGGTTGGGCACGAGGGTGGTGAAGGGGTAGTCGGCGATCTTCGGCTTGGCGGCGGAGATCACCGAGATCAGCGACGACTTGCCGGCCGACGGGAAGCCGACCAGCCCCACGTCGGCGACGCTCTTGAGCTCCAGCACCACGTCGAGCTGCTCGCCGGGCTCGCCCAGCTCGGCGAAGCCGGGGGCCTTGCGCCGGGCGTTGGCCAGCGACGCGTTGCCCCGGCCGCCGCGCCCGCCCCGGGCCACCTCGAAGGTCGTGCCGGCGCCGACCATGTCGGCCAGGACCGTGCCGTCGGGGGCCTGCACCACGGTGCCGTTCGGCACCTTGAGCACGAGGTTGCGGCCGTTCGCGCCGTCCCGGTTCGACCCGGCGCCACCCTTGCCGTTCTCGGCCTTCACGTGCGGGCGGAAGTGGAAGTCCAGCAGCGTCGTCACCTGCGGGTCGACCACCAGGGACACGCTGCCGCCGTGCCCGCCGTTGCCGCCGTCGGGGCCACCGAACGGCTTGAACTTCTCCCGGTGGATCGAGACACAACCGTGCCCACCATCGCCGGCCTGCAGGTGCAGGACGACCCGGTCAACGAACGTCGCCACGGGCGTCAATCCTTCCAGCGAGGGTCACGCCCCGCACGAAAAAAGCGAAGCGGGCCGGGACACGAGGTCCGCGGCCCGCAACGCCTTCGAACTACTGCTGCGGCACGATGCTGACGGTCTTGCGACCGCGCTTGGTGCCGAACTGGACCGAACCGGCGGCCAGCGCGAAGAGCGTGTCGTCTCCGCCGCGGCCGACCAGGTCACCGGGGTGGAACTTGGTGCCACGCTGACGGATGAGGATCTCACCCGCGCTGACGACCTGACCACCGAAGCGCTTCACGCCGAGCCGCTGCGCCGCGGAGTCACGGCCGTTACGCGAGCTGGACGCACCCTTTTTGTGAGCCATCTGAGGACGACCTACTTCCCGCTGGAGATGCCGGTCACCTTGACCTGGGTCAACGGCTGGCGGTGACCCTGGCGCTTGTGGTAGCCGGTCTTGTTCTTGAACTTGTGGATCCGGATCTTCGGGCCCTTGGTGTGCGCGGCGATCTCGCCGGACACCGCGACCTTGGCAAGCTTCGCCGCGTCGGTCACCAGGTCGTCACCGTCGACGAGGAGCACCGCGGTGAGCTTCACCGCGTCGCCGGGGGCACCGACGAGCTTCTCGACCTCGATCACGTCGCCCTCGGCGACCTTGTACTGCTTGCCGCCGGTCTTGACGATCGCGTACATCGGAGGCGGACTCCCTGTCGTTGAGGCTGCTGGCGTCTTTTCCCCACCGTTGCCGGTCGGGTGTTCCCGCGGCGGCTCGCCGGGTAGCAGAGGCACGGCGGCGCGGGCACGCGAGAACTCGGTACACCAAAGTGCACCGCCGGCCAGCGTACGCCATCGGAGGGCCGACGCCCAAACCGGGCCCCGCCGGTCAGCGGGCGCAGAGCTGGTCGAGGCGTTGCCGGAGCCGGTCGAGCCCGGTCTCGTCGATCGAGTCGACGTCGGTGCCCAGCGTGCCGACCTCCGCCGCCATGTCCGCGAGGAGGGTCTTGAGCTGCGCGTCCTCGGCCCGGGTCGACTCGCGCCGCAGCGTGCTGCGCCAGTCGGTCAGCGCGGTGGAGATCCGGTCCCGGGCGGTCCGGGCCGCCGCGGCGTCGTCCGCCCCGACCGCCGCGACCATCTTGCCGAGTTCCTCGACGTACGTCCGCACGGCCGTCTCGCCGGCCCGCTGTGCCGCGGCACACACCTCGGGCGCGTTGCCGCCGGCCGCCCCGCTGCCGGCCCCCGGTCCGGTGCCCGGTGCCCCGCCGCCAACGGATCCGCCCGGCGTGACGCCACCGCCCGGTGCGCCGCCGGGTGGGCCGGCCCGCTCCGGGCGCTCGGCCGCGCACCCGGCGCCGGAGAGCAGGACGGCGGTGAGCGCGGTGACGGCGAGCATACGGCGCATCGTTCTTCTCCTGACCGCAGGCGGCCGATCGTGGCCGGGGATCGACCATACGACAGGGCCCCTCCCGCCGGACATCACCGGGAAGGGGCCCTGTCACACGTCGGGTCGGTCAGCCGGTCACGGCCGGGTACGCCGCCGCGCGCCGCTGCGGCGGGACCGGCGCCGGCCGGAGCCCCCCTCCGACTCGTCGCCGTCGGCGTCGGAGAGCGCGTCCGGGTCGTCCGGGGCTGCCAGCCGCGCCGACTCGCCCGTCTGGCTGTCGGCGACCTCCCCGGCGGCGGCGGTGTCCGCCTCGTAGCGGGACAGGTCGTAGCCCATGGTGTCGTGGTACTCGGCGTTCGGAGCGGCGTCGGCGTCGGTCTCGGTGACCTCGGCCACGGTGCGCTCGGCCGGCGCGCTCTTACGCGCCCGCCGCCGGGAAGTGCCGGCGCCCTGCTCCGCCGCCGCCGGGGTGGCCACGGCCGAGGCGACCGCCTTGACCTTCTCCCCCGCGCCGCCGCCGGAGCGCGGCTTGTCCGGCACCGGCTCGGTGTGGATGATCAGGCCCCGGCCCTTGCAGCACTCGCAGGTCTCGCTGAACGCCTCCAGCAGGCCCGCGCCGATCCGCTTGCGGGTCATCTGCACCAGCCCGAGCGAGGTGATCTCGGTGACCTGGTGCTTGGTCCGGTCCCGGCCCAGGCACTCGGTCAGCCGGCGCAGCACCAGCTCACGGTTGGACTCCAGCACCATGTCGATGAAGTCGATCACCACGATGCCGCCGAGGTCGCGCAGCCGGAGCTGGCGGACGATCTCCTCCGCCGCCTCCAGGTTGTTCCGGGTCACCGTCTCCTCCAGGTTGCCCCCGGAGCCGGTGTACTTGCCGGTGTTGACGTCGATGACCGTCATCGCCTCGGTGCGGTCGATCACCAGCGACCCGCCCGAGGGGAGGAAGACCTTGCGGTCCAGCCCCTTGATGATCTGCTCGTCGATCCGGTACTCGGCGAAGACGTCGGCCGCGCCGACGTGCCGGCGCAGCCGGGCGACCAGGTCCGGCGAGACGTGCGACAGGTACGACTCGACGATGTCGTACGACTGCTCGCCCTCGATCACCAGCTCGCGGAAGTCCTCGTTGAACAGGTCCCGGACGACCCGGATGACCAGGTCCGGCTCCTCGTAGAGGAGCACCGGGGCGCCGCCCTCGGCCGCCTTGGCCTGGATGTCCTCCCACTGCGCCTGGAGCCGCTTGACGTCGCGCGCCAGCTCGTCCTCGCTGGCGCCCTCGGCGGCGGTCCGGACGATCACGCCCGCGCCGTCCGGCACCAGCTTCTTCAGCACGTCCCGCAGCCGCTTGCGCTCGGTGTCGGGCAGCTTGCGGCTGATGCCGGACGCGTTGCCGTGGGGCACGTAGACCAGGTGCCGGCCGGAGAGCGCGATGTGGCTGGTCAGCCGGGCGCCCTTGTGGCCGATCGGGTCCTTGGTGACCTGCACCAGCACCGAGTCGCCGGAGCGCAGCGCCTGCTCGATGGAGCGGGCCCGCCCCTCCAGGCCGGTGGTGTCCCAGTTGACCTCGCCGGCGTAGAGGACGGCGTTGCGGCCGCGCCCGATGTCGACGAACGCCGCCTCCATGCTGGGCAGGACGTTCTGCACCTTGCCGAGGTAGACGTTGCCGGCCATGGTGCCGGAGGAGTTGCGGGTGACGTAGTGCTCGACGAGCACCCCGTCCTCCAGGACGGCGATCTGGGTCCGGTCGCCGCGCTGGCGTACCGCCATCACCCGGTCGACGGCCTCCCGGCGGGCGAGGAACTCCGACTCGCTGAGGATCGGCGGCCGGGTCCGGCGCTGCTCGCGGCCGTCGCGGCGGCGCTGCCGCTTGGCCTCCAGCCGGGTGGAGCCGGAGACGCCCTGCACCTCGTCGACGGTCTTGCGCGGCTCGCGGATCTTGACGACGGTCGGCACGCCGTCGTCGGCGCCCGCCTCGACGTCACCGGCGCCCCGGCGGCGGCGACGACGACGGCGACGGGTCAGGGCGTCGCCGCCCTCGGCCTCCTCGTCCTCGTCACCCTCGGGCTCCTCCGCCTCGGCCTGCGCGCCCTCCTCGGACTCTTCGTCCTCGGCGTCCTCCGCACCGCCCTTGCCCCGGCCGCGTCCGCGGCGGCCACGGCGGCGCCGGCGGCGGGCCGCGGCGCTCTCGTCCTCGTCCTCGTCTTCGTCCTCGGCGGCTTCCTCGGCCTCCTCGGTCGGCTCCTCGGGCTCGACGACCTCGACCGCCTCGACGTCGCGGCGGCCACGCCGGCGGCGGCGCGCCGGCTCGGCCGGCTCCTCGGCGGCGGGCTCCTCCGGCTCCGGTTCCGGAGCGGGAGCCACGACCCGGGCGACCGGGACGTCCTCCGGCTGCGGGGCCATGAACAGCACGGTGGGCGCGGAGAGCGCGGCCCGCCGGCGGCGGGTGCGCGGCTCGGGCTCGACGACCGGCTCCGGCTCGACGACCGGCTCGGGCTCGACGACCGGCTCGGGCTCGACGACCGGCTCGACGGCCTCGGTCGGCTCCTCCTCGGCGGGCGGGGTGACCGCCACGCCGGGCGGGACCTCGCCGGAACGGCTCTGCGCGCCGCTGACGGCGGCGGGCGGGGCGGCGGCGCCGAACCCGGTGCCGGCCTCCGGCTCGATGCCGGCGGCGGCCGTCGGCTGCTCCGCGGGCGCGGTGCCGGTCCGGTCGGCGTCGGTCGGGGTCTCCGCGGCCGGCTCGGCCGCGGCGGGGGCGGCCTTCTTCCGGCGGGTACGCGTCGCCTTCGCCGGCGGCGCGGCCGGCTCGGCGGGTGCCTGGTCCGCCGCGACCGGCGCCTCCGCGGCGGGCGGCGCGGCGGCCTCGGGGGCCTGCCCGGCGGCCTCGGTGGGCGGCGCGGTGGTGTCCTCGGCGGCCTTCGCGGTGGTGGCCTTGCGGCGGCGGCGCGTCGCCTTCGGGGCGGCGTCGAGATCGCCGGAGACGGGGGCGAACACCTCGGCCTGGAGCGCCTCACCGCTGCCCGGCACGGGCGCCGTCGACGCCTCGACCGGCACCTCGGTCTGCTCCGACTGGTTCAGCGGCGTGGCCCGCCGCCGGGTCGTACGCCGTCGGACCGGCGCGGCCGGGGCCTGCTCGGCCCCGCCGGTTCCGGCGTCGGCGGCGCCGGCAGCGTTCTCCGCCCCGGCGGCGTTCTCGACGGTGCTGTTGTCAGCGGTCTCGTCGGCCGGCTGTGAACCGGTCCGTTCGCCGCCCTCGGGCTCGTTCTCGAGCATGGACGTTCTCCAGTTCTGGCTGCCCCGGGCGCGGGTGAGCGCTGCCACGCAGGGTCGCCGCAAAAGTGTTTCCGCCGGGCGCGCACGGTGCGCGACCGCCGAAGTCTGCCTACCTGAACGTCGACCGACGGTCAGCGTTCACCGATGGTTGCCCCGTCGCGGTCCGCTTCCAACGGATCCGCGATCGCATCCTGCGCGGTCAGCGTGCCCTGTGCCAGCCGGATCACCCTCGGCGAGACCGGCGGCTCCAGGTCGGCCACCACGCGGAGGCCGGAAAGGACGTCATCGGGCCGCACGGAGGGGGTGACCTGCCGCACGACCAGTTCGAGTATCGCACACGGTACGGCCGGTGCCCCGGAAGGCGTCTCCGGCGACGCGATCACATCGATGCGGATCACCGCCGCCCGCGCGTCGAAGGTGCGCCGGCCCTGCTTGGTCATCCGCTCGACCAGCACTTCCTCGGCGGCCGTGAAGGCGGAAACCGCCCGTTGCAGGACGGCCGGGTCGACCTCGGGCAGCTCGATGCGCCAGTGCGACGCCTCGATCCGGTCGGCAAGACTCCCGCCGGCGGCCACGACGGCGTCGAGCACGTCGAGACCGGGCGAGAGGGCGGCGTCCAGCGCGGCGCGCAACTGCGCCGGGTCGACCTGCTCGCGGAGGCCGATCTCCAGGTATTCCGCCTCGCTCGCCACGCCCGTCGGGGCCGCGCTGGCGTACGAGATCTTGGGGTGCGGGGTGAAGCCCTGGGAGAAGGCGATCGGCACGCCCGCCCGGCGCAGCGCCCGCTCGAACGCCCGGGCGAAGTCCCGGTGCGAGGTGAAGCGCAGCGGGCCGCGCTTGGCGTACCGGATCCGGACCCGCTGCACGACGGGTGCCTGGCCGCCCTCTGGCTGTGGTTTCCTACTGATCGTCGTGCTCCTCGTGTCGGAACCGGTTGATCGTGACGGCACTGCTCGCGACTCGCGTGCCGCTGACGATAACCACATGATCAACCCGGCGCACGGCGGGCGTGCCCGCCGTGCGCCGGGGCTACTGCTGGGAGCCGGTGGGGAGCTTCAGACCATTGATCGGGGTGAGCGGGAGGAGCTTCTTCCCGGTCGGGCCGATCTGGATCTCGGTGTCCATCGACGGGCAGACGCCGCAGTCGAAGCACGGGGTCCACCGGCAGTCGTCCTGCTCGTACTCGCTGAGCGCGTCCTGCCAGTCCTGCCAGAGCCAGTCCTTGTCCAGGCCCGAGTCCAGGTGGTCCCAGGGCAGGACCTCCAGCTCGTCGCGCTGGCGGGTGGTGTACCAGTCGAGGTCGACGCCGAAGGCCGGCAGCACCTCGGTCGCCGCCTGCACCCAGCGCTGGTAGGAGAAGTGCTCGCTCCAGCCGTCGAACCGGCCGCCGTTCTCCCACACCCGGCGGATCACCGCGCCGACCCGCCGGTCACCCCGGCTGAGCAGGCCCTCGATCAGCGACGGCTCGCCATCGTGGTAGCGGAAGCCGATCGCCCGGCCGAGCGACCGGTCCGCGTTGATCGCCTGCTTGAGCATCTTGAGCCGGCCGTCGATGACCTCCGGCGTCTCCATCGGCGCCCACTGGAACGGGGTGTGCGGCTTCGGCACGAACCCGCCGATGGAGACCGTGCAGCGGATGTCCTTCGAGCCGGTGGCGGCCCGGCCGGCCCGGATCACCTCGTGGGCCATGTCCGCGATCTCGAGGACGTCCTCGTCGGTCTCGGTGGGCAGCCCGCACATGAAGTACAGCTTCACCTGCCGCCAGCCGTTCGTGTACGCGGTGACGACGGTGCGGATCAGGTCTTCCTTCGACACCATCTTGTTGATGACCTTGCGGATCCGCTCCGACCCGCCCTCGGGGGCGAAGGTCAGGCCGGTGCGCCGCCCGTTGCGGGACAGCTCCTGCGCGAGGTCGATGTTGAACGCGTCCACCCGGGTCGACGGCAGCGAGAGCGAGACGTTGGTGCCCTCGTACTGCTGGGCCAGGCCGGAGCACATGTCGCCGATCTCGGAGTGGTCGGCCGACGACAGCGACAGCAGCCCCACCTCGTGGAAGCCGGAGAACTCCAGCCCCTCCCGCACCATCTGCCCGACGGTGGTGATGGAGCGCTCGCGCACCGGCCGGGTGATCATCCCGGCCTGGCAGAACCGGCAGCCCCGGGTGCAGCCCCGGAAGATCTCCACGGCGTACCGCTCGTGCACGGTCTCCGCGAGCGGTACCAGGGGCTTCTTCGGGTACGGCCAGGCGTCCAGGTCCATGGTCGTGCGCTTGTGCACCCGGAACGGCACGTCCGCCCGGTTCGGCACGACCCGCTGGATGCGGCCGTCGGGCAGGTAGTCCACGTCGTAGAAACGCGGCACGTAGACGCTCTCGGTGCGGGCCAGGCGCAGCAGCAGCTCGTCGCGCCCGCCCGGGGAGCCCTCGGCCTTCCACTCCCGCACGATCCCGGTGATCTCCAGGACCGCCTCCTCGCCGTCGCCCAGCACGGCGGCGTCGACGAAGTCGGCGATCGGCTCCGGGTTGAACGCGGCGTGGCCGCCGGCCACGATCACCGGGTCGGCGTCGGTGCGGTCGGCGGCGAGCAGCGGGATGCCGGCCAGGTCGATCGCGGTGAGCAGGTTGGTGTAGCCCAGCTCGGTGGAGAAGGAGACGCCGAAGACGTCGAAGTCGCGCACGGAGCGGTGCGCGTCGACGGTGAACTGCGGCACGCCGTGGGCGCGCATCAGCTTCTCCAGGTCCGGCCAGACCGCGTAGGTCCGCTCGGCGAGCACGTCGGGCAGCTCGTTGAGCACCTCGTAGAGGATCTGCACGCCCTGGTTGGGCAGGCCGACCTCGTAGGCGTCGGGGTACATCAGCGCCCAGCGCACGGCCGCCGCGTCCCAGTCCTTGACCACCGCGCCCAGCTCGCCACCGACGTATTGGATGGGCTTGGTCACCTGGGGCAGCAGCGGCTCCAGCCGGGGCCAGACCGAATTGGCCGCGGCGGGGCGCGGCGTGGTGGACGGGACGCTCATGATGCCCAAGGGTACGCGGCCCGGCGGCGGCCACCGCGCGCACGCCGGTCGCCACGCCCTCGGGGCGCCGGTCGCCGCGCCCTCGGCACGTCGGGGCGCCCGTCCGACCTTGCGGTACCGGCGACGGCGGTGGCCGGAATCGCCCCGCTGGCGCGTCGGTACTAACCTCGGACCGGCGCGAGAGGAGATTGCCGCGATGCCGCAGCCGCAGCCGGGCACGGACCGGCCGGCCGACGGGAGCCCTCCGGGTCAGGACCAGGGTCCGGATCCGGCGGTCACCGAGGAGCCCCCGACCTCCCCCGCAACGCCCGCCCCTGCCGGCGGCACGGGCCCGGAGGGCACCCGTGAGCTGCCCACCGACGTCCCCGGGCCGACCGCGACGTCCGACGTCGGGCAGGACCCGGACGACGCCGGGGCGCGCGGCGCCGGGGCCGACGCCGCGCTGCCGGACACGGGCGACGCCACGGCGCCGCACGGCTCGGGCGACGCCACGGCGCCGCACCGCTCGCGTGACGCCGCCGACCGGCCGGACCCGGGCGACGCCACCGCGTTGCAGGACGCCGACGACGCCGGGGCCGAGGGCACCCGGGCCGCCGGGCCCGGGCGGGTGGCCGGCACCGGCCCGGAGGGCACCCGCCTGCTGCCCGACGACGGCCCGCCGGCCGCGGGACCGCAGGGCACCCGGATGTTCCCCGGCGACGAGCGACCGGCCGTCGGGCCGCAGGGCACCCGGATGTTCTCCCCCGACGAGCTACCGGCCGAACCGCCCGCGCCCCGGTGGAGCGGTTCGGCGGCGGTACCCCCGCCGAAGCCGCGCAAGCGGGCCTGGGGCGAGTCGGCCGAGATCCCCCCGGTGCCGGCGCCTCCGCCGGCGCCCCCGCCCCCGCCCGAGCAGCCCGCCGAGCACCGCACGCCGGTCGACCCGTGGGCGGGCGCGGACACCGGAGGGTGGGACCTGCCGCCGCCCCCGCCGCCCTCGCCGACGCTGCCCTACCCCGCCGCGCCGCCGCCCAGGCCGTACTCCGGGCCGCCGGCGCCACCCGTGCACTCCGCGCCACCCGTGCACTCCGCGCCACCCGTGCACTCCCCCGCGCCGCCGCAGCCACCGCGGCCCGCGCCGCCGCGGGCCGCGTACCCGGCCGCCCCACCGCCGTCGGCGTACCCCGTCTCCCCGCCGCCCGCGGCCTACCCGGTCTCCCCGCCGCCGGTCTCCCGGGCGCCCGGCCCGGCCCGCCCGGCGCCACCCCCGCCTCCGCCACCCGCGCCGCCGAGGCAACGGCGGGCGACGGCGCCGCCGGCCGGGCCACCACCCGGCCAGCAGGCCCCCAGGGGGTACGCCCCGAGGCCCGCCCGCAAGCGTCGCCGCTGGCCGTGGTTCCTGCTGCTCATGCTGGCCTGCTGCTGCGGCTGCCCGGCCTACTACGGGGTGCCGATGGCGTCGCAGTACCCGGCCGAGGCCAGCCTGCCGGCCGAGGTGGCCGACCTGCGGCTGCGCGACGACAACACCAGCAAGGCGACCACCAAGCAGCTGGAGGCGGACGTGCGCAAGGCGCACTGGCTGGCCGAGAAGACCTTCGCCGGCGTCTACGCCACGCCCGCCGGCAAGCGGGTGACGGTCTTCGGCGGCACCGGCTTCCGGTTCACCCCCGAGTCCGACGCGGAGGACGAGATCACCCGGCTCACCGGGCAGTACTCCCTCGGCGAGGCCCAGGTGATCGACACCGGCGTACGCGGCCGGCACCAGCGTTGTGCGGTGGGACGCGCCGACGGCCAGGACGTGGTGGTGTGCACCTCGGTCGACCACGGCAGCATCGCCACCGCGGTCTTCACCCGGCTCTCCCTCGACGACAGCGCCACCCTGCTCGGCACCCTGCGGGAGCAGATGGTCACGACCAACCAGAAGTAGCGGCTCCACCGGCCCGACGCCGTCGGGTCGGCCCGGTCGACGGTCCGCTGCGGTCCCACGCCCCGCGACGGCGCGGCGGCGCGGCTCCGGTCGCCCCGCGCCCGGGCTCAGGCCGGGGCGTCGCCGGGGGTGGCGGAGTGCCCGCGCGGCGGGGCGTAGCGGGGCACGTACTCCTGGCCGGTGAGCTTCTGGATCTCGGCCATGACCTCGTCGGTCATCTCGCGCAACGACGTGCGGTCGTCCGACCGGCCGGTGAAGTCGAGCGGCTTGCCGAACCGGATGATGATCTTGGCACGGCCGGGGCGGGGCACTCGGGTGCCGATGGGCTGGGCCTTGTCGGTGCCGGTCATGCCGACCGGGATGACCGGCACGCCGGCCGCCACGGCCAGCCGGACCGCCCCGGTGCGCCCCCGGTAGAGCCGGCCGTCCGGCGACCGCGTCCCCTCCGGATAGACCGCGACCAGGTCGCCGGCCTTGAGCACCGGGATGGCGGCGTCGAACGCGGACAGCGCCGCCCGACCGCCGGCCCGCTCGACCGGGATGGCGCCCAGGCCGGTGAGCACGTGCTTGGAGAGGGCGCCCTTCGGTCCGGTGCCGTTGAAGTACTCCGACTTGGCCCAGAACGCGAGGTGCCGGGGGACCACGGTGCCGAGGAACAGCTCGTCGGCGACCGAGAGGTGGTTGCCCGCGAAGATCGCACCCCCTGTGTCCGGAATGTGCTCCAACCCCTCCACGGTCGGACGGAAGGCCAGCCGGAGCGCGGGCGCCACGGTGAGCTTGCCGATGGTGTAGAGCAGGGGCACTGGTCCTCCGGCGGAGTGTGTGCGAACAGGCGGTGTCACCGTAACCGACGGGTCCACGCGTCGTCGCCCGGGTGGCGGGTCGACCGCCTGGTGAGCGGGCCTGTCGGGGCCGGCGGGGGCGGTCCGGCGACACTCCGCCGGACCGCCCCCGTCTCACCGACTCATACCCTGCGCACGGCCACGGTCACCCGCTCGCCCTCGCCGACCTCCCCGGTGAAGCCGTCCACCCCGTCGGCGAAGTCGACAGAGTCGGCCAGCACCTCGCGGGCCACGAAGTCGGTGTACGCGGCCACCGCCGCCCGCACCTCCTCGCCGGCCGACAACGCCACCACGATCCGGTCCGAGACGTCCAGGTCGGCGTCGCGGCGGGCCTGCTGCACCACCCGGACGACGTCCCGGGCCAGCCCCTCGGCGGCCAGCTCGGGGGTGACCTCGGTGTCCAGCACGACCACGCCCTCGCCGCCGGGCAGCGGCGCGGAGTGCTCGGCGTCGGCGGCGACCAGGCGCAGCTCGTACTCGCCCTCGGCGAGGGTGACGCCGGCGGCGACCGGGGCGCCGTCGACCAGCTCCCACTCCCCCGCCTTGACGGCCCTGATGACCTGCTGCACCTGCTTGCCGACCCGGGGGCCGAGCGCGCGCGGCACCACCGTCAGCACCTGCTGGCAGTACGCCGACACCTCGTCGGTGAACTCCACCGCCTTCACGTTGACCTCGTCGGCGACCAGGTCGCCGAAGGGCCGCAGCTGCGCCGCCACCGGCGAGGCGACGGTGAGCTTCGCCAGCGGCAGCCGCACCCGCAGGCCCTTGGCCTTGCGCAGCGACAGCGCCGCCGAGCAGACCTCCCGGGTGGCGTCCATCGCGGCCACCAGCTCGTGGTCGGCCGGGAACTCCCCGGCGGACGGCCAGTCGGTCAGGTGCACCGACCGCTCCCCGGTGAGGCCGCGCCAGATCTCCTCGGCGGTCAGCGGCGCGAGCGGCGCCACCACCCGGCACAGCGTCTCCAGCACCGTCCACAGGGTGTCGAAGGCGTCGGCGTCGCCCGACCAGAACCGGTCCCGGGAGCGGCGCACGTACCAGTTGGTCAGCGCGTCCAGGTAGGACCGCACGGTCACGCAGGCACCCGAGATGTCGTACGCGTCCATCTGCTCCTGGACCGTCGACACCAGCTCGTTCGTCTTCGCCAGCACGTACCGGTCGAGCAGGTGGGTGCTTGTCGTGTTCCGCTTCGCGGTGTACCCGTCGGCGTTGGCGTAGAGCGAGAAGAAGTACCAGACGTTCCACAGCGGCAGCAGCACCTGCCGGACGGCGTCGCGGATGCCCGGCTCGGTCACGGCCATGTCGCCGCCGCGCAGCACCGGCGAGGACATCAGCATCCAGCGCATCGCGTCCGAGCCGTACGAGTCGAACACGTGGTAGACGTCCGGGTAGTTGCGCAGGCTCTTGGACATCTTGCGCCCGTCGGAGCCGAGCAGGATGCCGTGGCTGAGGCAGTTGCGGAACGCCGGCCGGTCGAACAGCGCGGTGGCCAGCACGTGCATGGTGTAGAACCAGCCGCGGGTCTGCCCGATGTACTCGACGATGAAGTCGCCCGGGTAGTGGTGCTCGAACCAGTCGCGGTTCTCGAACGGGTAGTGCACCTGGGCGAACGGCATCGAGCCGGACTCGAACCAGCAGTCCAGCACCTCCGGCACCCGGCGCATCGTCGAGCGCCCCGTGGGGTCGTCCGGGTTGGGGCGGACCAGGTCGTCCACCGCCGGCCGGTGCAGGTCGCTCAGGCGTACGCCGAAGTCGCGCTCGATCTCCTCTAGCGAACCGTAGACGTCGACCCGGGGATGGTTCGGGTCGTCGGACTTCCACACCGGGATCGGCGAGCCCCAGAACCGGTTCCGGCTGATCGACCAGTCGCGGGCGTTGGCCAGCCACTTGCCGAACGAGCCGTCCTTGATGTGCCCCGGCGTCCAGTTGATCTGCTGGTTCAGCTCGACCATCCGGTCCTTGAACCGCGTCACCGCGACGAACCACGACGACACCGCCTTGTAGACCAGCGGGGTGTCGCAGCGCCAGCAGTGCGGGTACGAGTGGGTGTAGGTGTCCTGCTTGAGGACGACCCCCCGCTCCTTGAGCTCCCGGATCACCGGCTTGTTGACGTCGAAGACCTGCTCGCCCTCGTACGGCGGCACCAGCGCGGTGAACCGGGTGTGGTCGTCGACCGTGACGATGGTGGGGATGCCGGCCGCGTTGCAGACGTTCTGGTCGTCCTCGCCGAAGGCCGGGGCCAGGTGGACGATCCCGGTGCCGTCCTCGGTGGTGACGAACTCCGCGCCGAGCACCTGGTAGGCGTTCGGGCCGGCCTGCTCGACGAGGAAGTCGAACAGCGGGGTGTAGCGCCGGCCGGCCAGGTCGCGGCCGGAGACGGTGCCGACCTGCTCGTAGCCCTCCAGCTCCTTGGCGTACGCGGCCAGCCGCGCCGCCCCGACGACGTACCGCTGCCCGTCGCGCTCCAGCACGGCGTACTCGATGTCGGGGCCGACGGCGAGCGCCAGGTTGGACGGCAGGGTCCACGGCGTGGTGGTCCAGACGCCGAGGCGCACCGGCCCGCGCACCAGTTCCGGCGCGTTCTCGTCGGGGGTCAGCGCGAACCAGACCGACAGCGTCGGGTCGTGCCGGTCCCGGTAGACGTCGTCCATCCGGGTCTCGGTGTTCGACAGCGGCGTCTCGCAACGCCAGCAGTACGCCAGCACCCGGAAGCCCTCGTAGACCAGGCCCTTGTCGTGCAGGGTCTTGAAGGCCCACATGACGCTTTCCATGTAGTCCAGGTCGAGGGTCTTGTAGTCGTTGGCGAAGTCGACCCAGCGGGCCTGCCGGGTGACGTAGCGCTCCCAGTCGTGGGTGAACTCCAGCACCGAGGTGCGGCACGCCTCGTTGAACCGGGCCACGCCGAGGTCGAGGATCTCCGCCTTGCTGGTGATGCCGAGCTGCTTCTCGGCGACCACCTCGGCGGGCAGGCCGTGGCAGTCCCAGCCGAAGCGCCGCTCCACCCGCCGACCGCGCATCGTCTGGTAGCGCGGCACCACGTCCTTCACGTAGCCGGTGAAGAGGTGGCCGTAGTGCGGCAGGCCGTTGGCGAACGGCGGGCCGTCGTAGAAGACGTACTCGTTGTCCGCGTCGCCCGCGACGCCGCCTCCGGCCGCGTCCGTGCTCTCCGGTCGCCGGCCGGAGGCCGGCCGGGCCTCGACGGAGGCCTCGAAGGTCTTGTCGGCCGTCCAGTGCTCCAGCACGCGGCGCTCGACCGCGGGCAGGTCCGGGCTGGCCGGGACGCCGGCGGCGGTCGGTTCGTGCAACGGATAGACCATCGGGGGTCGCTCTCCTCGCGCAGCTCACTGTCGTGTGGGTCTGCGAGGACGAGCCTTCTCGGGTACGCCTCGACGGCGCCCCCGGGCAGGCCCGCGGTACCACCCCGCTTGGCGGCCAGGATCGACCGCCCGCTCGTTGGCCGGCTGTGACGGGCCGGACCCGTCCGGTTCTACTGGGCCGGGGTGAACCGGCTGTTCTTCCGGAGGCTCACCGGTGATGGCCGGGTCATCGCCTTACGACCGCCAAGGCTACCCGACCACCCACGAAGATCGCCGCCGAGTAAACCCGCCCGGTGACCGACTGCCCGGGGTGCCGGGATGATCCGGATCAGGTGGGACGAGGCAGGGCCGCCCCGGCGTCGAGCGGCGTGACCGGGCTCACGTCCGTCGGCGTCACGCCGCGCCTGCGCGCGTCGTCGGATGGGTGACGACACAGACCGGATCGAGGAGGGCCGTCATGCAACGGATCAACGTGGCCGAGGTGGCACCGCAGGCGTACCAGGCCGTGCTGGGGCTGGAGAAGTACGTCCGGGCGAACGTCGGACACACCGTGCTGGAGCTGGTGAAGCTGCGGGCGTCGATGCTGAACGGCTGCGCGTTCTGCGTCGACATGCACAGCCGGGACGCGCTGGCGTCGGGCGAGTCGGACCGGCGGCTCTTCGCCGTCGCCGCCTGGCGGGAGGCGCCCTTCTTCGACGAGCGGGAGCGGACCGCGCTGGCGCTCACCGACGCGGTGACCCGGCTCGGCGAGCACGGCGTGCCCGACGACGTCTGGGACGCGGCGGCGAAGGTGTGGTCCGAGAAGGAACTCGCCGACCTGCTGATGGCGATCGCCACCATCAACGTGTGGAACCGGATCGCCGTGACCTGCCGCACCGACCTCCCCACGGAGGTGTGACGGTCCGCGACGCGACGCAGGCGGCCGGTGCGCGCGACGCGCACCGGCCCCGCGACGGCGGGTGTCTCAGACCAGCTCGGGGAACCAGAGCGCGATCTCGCGCTTCGCGCTGTCCGGCGAGTCGGAGGCGTGCACCAGGTTCTCGCGGTTGGACAGGGAGAGGTCGCCGCGGATCGTGCCGGCCGCCGCCCGACGCCCGTCGGTCGCGCCGACGAGCCCGCGCACCACGTCGATGACCTGGTCGCCGGAGAGCACCAGCGCCACCAGCGGGCCGCCGGTCATGAAGTCCTTCAGCGGCGGGTAGAACGGCTTGTCGACGTGCTCGGCGTAGTGCTCGTCGGCCAGCGCGGCGTCCATCGTCCGGGACACCATCGCGTCGATCCGCAGCCCCTTGCGCTCGAAGCGGGAGATCACCTCGCCGACCAGCCCGCGGCGGACCGCGTCGGGCTTGATCAGTACGAGGGTGCGCTCATCGGGGCTGCTGCTGGACACGCTGGGTTCCTCCTGTGCGCGGAAGACGGTCGGGCTGGGTACGGTCAGCCTAGCGACCCGGTCCCGGCACCGGCGCGGCGGCCGGTCCTTCCTCCGGCGGCCGATCCGGCCTAGCCTGGCCCTTGACCCTCGGGAGGTCCACTGTGGCGAATGGCGGGAACCGGCCCATCGCACCGGTACGCAAGCTGATCGCCGCGGTGCTGGGCACCGTGGCGACCTTCGTCGTCCTCTTCGGCCTGGGCATGACGAGCTGGGCGATCGTGGCGCTCGGCGTCGCCCTGCTGGTGCTGGCCATCGCGCTGGCCACGGTGCGCGGGGGCGGTCGCACCTGGGTGATCGGCGAAGGGCACGTGCACAGCGCCTCCGAGCCGTCCACCCAGTACGCCTTCGGCCGCTGCGAACTCCAGCTGGTGATCGACGCCCCGGGGCTGCCGCCCCGGTCCAAGAAGATCATCGAGCCGCGGGTGCCGGTGGCGAAGTGGCCGTCGCTGGGCCAGACGCTGCCGATCCGGGTGGCCCTGGACGACCAGCGCCACGTCCGGGTGCTCTGGGACGACGTGCCCACCCACGCGGAGACCGCCGCCGCCGTCGCGGCCGACCTGCCGCCCGAGTACGCGGGCACCGAGCCGCTGGACGACGTGCTGATCCAGCAGGAGGCCCCGCCGTGGGCGGACCGGGCGCCGGACGACGACTTCCGGGACGACTACCGCGACGACTTCCGGGACGACTTCCGGGCGCCGGTGGGCGATCCGCTGGGCGATCCCGTCGGGGATCCGCTGGGCGATCCGCTCGGTGGGGACCGGGTCGGGCGGCCCGAGGAGCGCGAGCCCGTCGTGATGCACCAGCGTCCGGGTGGGCCGGTCGTGCTGGAGGGCACGCTCGTCGAGCAGCCCACCACCGGCACCCTGCCGCGCCGGGCCACCCCGACGCCCCGCCCGCCCGCCGAGGAGCGGTTCGACGCCCCCGGCGAGCGCCCCGACCCGGCCGCGCCGGCGGATCCGCTCGACCTGCCCCTGGACGATCCCGCCCCGCCACGCGACCGGGTCCGCGACGAGCGGATCAGCCCGGAGGAACTGGACGAGGCGATCTTCGGTCCGGGCCCGGCGACGCCCGACGCCGACGACGAGGAGACCGCGGCGGCCGGCGACGAGTTCGGGGCGCCGATCGCCGGCGTGGGGCTGACCCTGCTGGTCACCGACCTGCCCCGCTCGCTGGACTTCTACCGCGACCTGGGCTTCACCGAGGTCGACCGGGGCTCCGGCAACGCGGTCCTCTCCTCCGGGACGACCCGCCTGGTGCTGCGCGAGGTGACCGAGGCGGCGCCGATCAGCCGCCGGCTGGTGCACGTCAACCTCGAGGTCGACGACATCGGCTCCGCCTACGAGCGGCTGCGCGGCACGGGCGTCCGGTTCACGTATGCCCCCCGGGTGGTCAACCGGGGCACGAAGCTGGAGGTGTGGGCGGCGGCGTTCCGCGACCCGGACGGCCACGGCATCGCCCTCACCCAGTGGCGGGAACGCGCCGAGGCCTGACCCGTCAGCCCAGGATGACCCGGCGCACGTGCAGGGCGTAGCCCCACACCAGGGCGAAGACGACGCCCAGCACCAGCAGCGACCAGTGCAGCAGGCCGGCCAGCATGAGCAGTCCCTGCAAGGCGGTGCCGGCGTGCCAGGCCCACGGCCGGCGCATCATGCCGGCGAGCAGCACCGCCACCACGGCCAGCGCCACCACGGCCCCGATCGCGGCGCCGCCCAGGTCGCCGCCGACCACCCGGATCGGCTGGATGGCCAGCACCAGCACCAGCGCCTCCAGGCTGAGCGTGCCGGCGCCGAGGCCCCGTACCGCCCGCTCCGGGTTGCGCAGCCCGGAACGGCGCGGCGCCCGCCCTGCGGGGTGGCCGTCGGGCGCCCGGACCGCGCCGTCGTCAGGGGTGCCGTCCGACGTGCCGCCGGGGAGCCCGTCGGGTGCCCCGGTCGGGCGGTCGTCGCCCGCGGTGGCCCGCTCCGGCCCGGTCATCGCTTCAGCAGCCGACGGGCGTCGGCCACCGTCACCACCGACCCGGTGACCAGCACCCCGACCCCGCTCAGCTCCCCCGGTACGTCCTCCTCGGCCATCGCCACCGCCGCCTCGATCGCGTCCGGCATCTCCTCGGCCACCTCCACCCGCTCGGGCCCGAAGACCTCCGCCGCCAGCGCGGCCAGCTCCCGGGCGGGCAGCGCCCGGGGCGAGCTGTTGCGGGTCACCACGACCTGGTCGACCACCGGCTCCAGCAGCTCCAGCAGGCTGGCCGCGTCCTTGTCCGCGAGGACGCCGACGACCGCGACCAGCTTGCTGAAGGCGAACTCCTCCTGGAGCGCGGCCACCGTGGCCGCCATGCCGTGCGGATTGTGCGCCCCGTCGAGCAGGATGGTGGGCGCGCTGCGTACGCGCTCCAGCCGGCCGGGCGAGCTGGCGGTGGCGAAGCCCTCCCGGACCGCCTCGACGTCGAGCTGCCGCTTCGCCCCGGCGCCGAGGAACGCCTCGACCGCCGCCAACGCCACCGCCGCGTTCTGCGCCTGGTGGGCGCCGTGCAGCGGGATGAACACCTCCTCGTAGACGCCACCGAGGCCCTGGAGGGTGAGCACCTGCCCGCCGACGGCGACCGCCCGCCGCAGCACCCCGAACTCGGCGCCCTCCCGGGCGATGGTCGCGCCGACCTCGGCACAGCGCTCCAGGATCGGCCCGGCGGCCTCCTCCTCCTGCGCCGCGGAGATCACCGTCGCGCCCTTGTGGATGATTCCCGCCTTGGCCAGCGCGATGTCCTGGATGGTGTCGCCGAGCCACTCGGTGTGGTCCAGCCCGACCGGGGTGAGCACGCACACCCCGGCCTGGATCACGTTGGTGGCGTCCTCGGCGCCGCCGAGACCCACCTCGACCACCGCCACGTCCACCGGGGCGTCGGCGAAGGTGGCGAAGGCCAGCGCGGTCGTCATGTCGAAGTACGTCAGCGGCTCCGCCGAGCGCTCGTCGACCAGCCGGGCGAGCGGCTCGATCTCCCGGTACGTGGCGACGAACCGTCCCTCGTCCACCGGCTCGCCGTCCAGGCTGATCCGCTCCCGGACGCTCTCCAGGTGCGGGCTGGTGTAGCGGCCGGTGTGCAGCCCGAACGCCCGCAGCAGCGAGTCGATCATCCGGGCCGTCGAGGTCTTGCCGTTGGTGCCGGTCAGGTGGATCGACGGGTACGCCCGCTGCGGGCTGCCGAGCAGGTCCAGCAGCGACTCGATCTTGTCCAGCTCGAAGGCCATGCGGGTGAACCCGCGTTCGGCCAGCTCGGCCTCGACGGCGGCGAAATCGGTGCGGTCGGTCACGAGGGCAGCGCCTCCAGAGCGGCGTCGATGCGGACGAGGTCGGCCTCGGCGACGGCGAGCCGGTCGCGGATCTTGGCGACCACCGGCTCCGGCGCCTTGCCGACGAACGCCGGGTTGCCGAGCTTCGCCCGGGCCTGCGCGGCCTCCTTCTCGGCGGCGGCCCGGTCCTTGGTCAGGCGGGCCCGCTCGGCGGCCACGTCGATCGACCCCCGGGTGTCCAGGGCCACGCTCACGTCGCCGGGCATGGCGAGCGTGGCGCTGGCCTGGAAGCCGTCGCCGGCCGCGTCGAGGCGCACCAGCGACCGGATCAGCGGCTCGTGCGCGGCGATGCCGGCGGCGGCCAGGCCGTCGAGCCGCGCGGCGACCCGCTGCGTCGGGCGCAGCCCCTGGTCCGAGCGGAACCGCCGGATCTCGGTCACCACCCGCTGGAGGGTGCCGACCTCGACCTCCGCGGCGTCGTCGACTCCGGTACGGTCGGCGACCGGCCAGGCGGCCGTCATGACCGTCTCGCCGCCGGTGAGCGCGGTCCACAGCTCCTCGGTGACGAACGGGATCACCGGGTGCAGCAGCCGCAGCAGCTGGTCCAGCACGTGCCCGAGCACCCGGCGGCTGGCCTCGGCGGCCGGGCCGTCCTCGGCGAGCACCGGCTTGGTCAGCTCCACATACCAGTCGCAGACGTCGTCCCAGGCGAAGTGGTAGAGCAGGTCACAGACCTTCGCGAACTCGTACGCCTCGAACTGCTCGTCCACGGCGGCGGTGACGTGCGCCAGCCGGGACAGTATCCACCGGTCGACCGTCGACAGCGTGTCGGCCGCCGGCAGCGGGCCCTCGGTGTGCGCGCCGTTGAGCAGCGCGAAGCGGGTGGCGTTCCACAGCTTGTTGCAGAAGTTGCGGGAGCCCTGGCACCAGTCCTCGCTGACCGGCACGTCCCCGCCCGGGTTGGCGCCCCGGGCGAGGGTGAACCGGGTGGCGTCGGCGCCGTACCGCTCGATCCAGTCCAGCGGGTCGACCACGTTGCCGAACGACTTCGACATCTTCTTGCCGTGCTGGTCGCGGACCATGCCGTGCAGGGCAACCGTGTGGAACGGCGGCCGGCCGTCCATCGCGTACAGGCCGAACATCATCATCCGGGCGACCCAGAAGAAGAGGATGTCGTAGCCGGTGACCAGCACGCTGGTCGGGTAGAACTTCGCCAGGTCGGGAGTCTGCTCCGGCCAGCCGAGCGTGGAGAACGGCCACAGGCCGCTGGAGAACCAGGTGTCCAGGACGTCCTCGTCCTGGTGCCAGCCCTCGCCGCCCGGCGGCTCCTCGTCCGGGCCGACGCAGACGATCTCGCCGTCCGGGCCGTACCAGACGGGGATCCGGTGGCCCCACCAGAGCTGGCGGGAGATGCACCAGTCGTGCATGTTGTCGACCCAGGCGAAGTACCGCTTGGCCAACTCCGCCGGCTCGATCTTCACCCGGCCGTCGCGCACCGCGTCGCCGGCGGCCTCGGCCAGCGGGGTGGTGTTGACGAACCACTGGAGCGACAGCCGCGGCTCGACGGTCGTCCGGCACCGGGAGCAGTGCCCCACCGCGTGCACGTACGGCCGCTTCTCCGCGACGATCCGGCCCTGCTCCCGCAGCGCAGCGACGATCGCGGGGCGGGCCTCGTAGCGGTCCAGGCCCTGGAACGGGCCGTGCGCGGTGATGACGCCCCGCTCGTCCATGATCGTCAGCGACGGCAGGTCGTGCCGCTGGCCGATCTCGAAGTCGTTCGGGTCGTGCGCGGGGGTCACCTTGACCATGCCGGTGCCGAAGCTCGGGTCGACGTGCTCGTCGGCCACGATCGGGATCCGCCGGTCGGTCAACGGCACGGCCACCTCGGTGCCGATCAGGTGCCGGTAGCGCTCGTCGTCCGGGTGCACGGCGACGGCGGTGTCACCGAGCATCGTCTCGGCCCGGGTGGTGGCGACCACGACGTCGTCGCTGTACCGGATCGAAATCAGCTCGCCGTCGTCGTCGGTGTGCTCCACCTCGATGTCCGACAGCGCGGTCAGGCAGCGCGGACACCAGTTGATGATCCGGTTGGCCCGGTAGATCAGCCCGTCGTCGTAGAGCTTCTTGAACATGGTCTGGACGGCCCGCGACAGGCCCTCGTCCATGGTGAAGCGCTCACGGTCCCAGTCGACGGAGTCACCGAGGCGGCGCATCTGGCCGAGGATCGCGCCGCCGGACTCGGCCTTCCACTGCCACACCCGCTCGACAAACTCCTTCCGGCCCAGGTCGTGCCGGGACAGGCCCTGGCCGGCGAGCTGCCGCTCGACCACGTTTTGGGTGGCGATCCCGGCGTGGTCCATGCCCGGCAGCCACAGCGCCTCGTGGCCCTGCATCCTCTTGCGCCGCACCAACGCGTCCTGGACGGTGTGGTCCAGCGCGTGGCCCATGTGCAGGGAGCCGGTGACGTTGGGCGGCGGGATGACGATGGTGAAGGGGGGCTTGTCGCTGTCCGCCGACGCCCGGAAGTGGCCGGCGGCTACCCACTGCTCGTACCGTCGCTGCTCCACCTCGCCGGGCTGGTACTGGCCGGCAAGGGTCGGGGCGTCGGGGCGTCGGGCATCCAGTCTCTCGGTCACCCTGAAAGTCTACGGAGCGCTTCCCGGGACCCGACGTGCGCCACCTGCCGTTCGCGTACGGTGTCGGCTATGTCCGACGCACATCTCACCGATCGCCCGGTCGCCGACGGGCCCGAACCGATCGACCTGACCGACGAGCCCATCCAGCTCAGCAACCGGGACCCGGAGAGCGCCCCGGAACGGCGGGGGACGTGGTCGGGGCGCCGGCGGGTGGTGTGGGCCGTGGCGGCGGTGGTCGGGATCGCGGGGGCCGCGGTGCTCGGCACGGCCGGCTGGCGGGTCGCCCAGCAGAAGGACGCAGATCTGGCCACCCCGGACCGGGTGGCGGGCCTCGTACGCGACGACAGCGACCGGGCCCGCAGCACCTCCGACTACCTGCGCAGCGGGTTCGCCGCCGACATCGACCTGGACAGCAGCTTCGGCACCGTCTACCGGGATCCCGCCGACGACAAGCGCTCGGTGCTCGTCTTCGGCGGCACGACCCTGCTCTGGCAGCCGGAGCGGGACCTGGACAGCCTCTTCGGCCTGCTGACCGACGAGACCGGCAAGGTGACGGGGCTGCGCGAGGTGCCCGCCGGACGCCTAGGCGGCGTGATGAAGTGCGGCACCACCAGCGGTGACGGCGGCGACTTCGCGGTCTGCGGGTGGGCCGACCACGGCAGCGTGGTGATGGCGATGTTCCCGGGCCGCTCGATCGACGACGCCGGCGGGCTGTTCCGCGCTATGCGCGAGGAGATCCAGACCCGCGGCTGAGGCCTTGGCCGCCCGGCCCCGAGTCCAGGGAGTGCGGGCGGAGTGTCCTGGCGCCGGCCCGGAGGGCGTCGGCTCTTGGCCGCGCGAAAAGGGCCGTAACGCAGTTCAGGGCCACCTCGAAGGGTGGCCCTGAACTGAAAGATTGTCCGGCGGTGTCCTACTCTCCCACACCCTCCCGAGTGCAGTACCATCGGCGCTGGAGGGCTTAGCTT
>NZ_SLVT01000027.1:0-90725 GCF_004345505.1 Micromonospora sp. CNZ303
GAGTCGCAGGTGGTGGTGGCGGATGTGCGGTGGGATCGGTTTGTGCCGTCGTTCACGGCGTTGCGTCCGTCGCGCCTGTTCACCGACATCCCCGAAGCGCAGCCCGCACAGGCCGAGGAGACGCCGAAGAGCGAGGACCGCGGCGCCGCGTCGGCGCTGCGCGAGCGCCTCGCCGCCGCTTCCGGGCCGGAGCGCGACCGTATCCTGCTCGACCTGGTCCGCAGCACCGCCGCGGCGGTGCTGGGACACGCCACGCCGAGCGGGATCAGGCCCGCCCGCGGCTTCCTCGAACTGGGCTTCGACTCGCTCACCGCCGTCGAGCTGCGCAACCGGCTGACCGCCGCAACGGGCATCGGACTGCCCGCCACCCTCGTCTTCGACCATCCCACGCCGAACGCGCTCGCCGGTCACCTGCGGGCCGAGTTGGCGCCCGAGCAGCCGGCGTTGCCGATCGTGGCCGAGATCGAACGCCTCGACAAGCTCCTCGGCGGGCTGCCGGGCGACCAGGTCGACGACGCGGTCGTCGGTCGGCTGGAGGACCTGGTGGCCAGGTGGCGGGGCCGACCCGCCGCCACCGCACCGGCGCCGGCCGCCACGCAGGAGTTGGAGTCGGCGAGCCGGGACGAGCTCTTCGACATCATCCAGCGGGAGTTCGGCAAGTCCTGAGCGGACACTGCCCGGCCCCGGGCAGGACGGGCCGGGGGAAGGGACACCCGACATCGCCGGACGCCTGACCGGCGATGTCGGGCAGGCGCGGCTGCCTAGGGGTGCACGGACCCCGTCTAGGGGTGTGCCGGTGCGGGCCGGGCTCCGTAGGGTCGGAGCCCGTCAGGCCGTCTCGCCCTGCCCACCGGCAGCCGAGCGGTACGGATGTGGGTGCGTGCGGTACCCCGGATGGACGGGAGGTCCGCATGGCCGGATCCGGCCTGCCTCAGTTGCTCGCCATCAGTGACCTGCACGTGGTCCACGCGGAGAACAAGGCCATCGTCGAGCGGCTGCGGCCGGAGCGCGACGGCGACTGGCTTATCGTCGCCGGCGACGTCGGGGAGTTCGTCGCCGACATCGAGTGGGCGCTGGGACTGCTCAGCAACCGGTTCGCCAAGGTGATCTGGGCCCCTGGCAACCACGAGCTCTGGACCCCCCGCGAGGACCCGATCCAGCTGCGGGGAGACGCGCGCTACCAGCACCTGGTGGAGCTGTGCCGCAGGCTCGGGGTGGTGACTCCGGAGGACCCGTACCCCGTCTGGGACCCGCAGGGCGACGACCCGGTCCTGATCGCGCCGCTGTTCCTGCTCTACGACTACAGCTTCCGGCCCGCCGGGACGTACACGAAGGAGCAGGCCCTGGCGCGGGCCCACGAGGTCGGCGTGGTCTGCACCGACGAGATCCTGCTGCATCCGGACCCGTACCCGACGCGCGACGCCTGGTGCCGGGCGCGGCTGGCCCTGACCGAGCGCCGGCTCACGGCGGAACGCAACGGGCTGCCCACCGTCCTGGTCAACCACTTCCCGCTCGTCCGCGAACCCACCCGGATCCTGCGGTACCCGGAGTTCGCGCAGTGGTGCGGCACCGAGGCCACCGCTGACTGGCACGTCCGGTTCGACGCCCGCGTCGCCGTCTACGGCCACCTGCACATCCCGCGCACCACCTGGTACGACGGGGTCCGCTTCGAAGAGGTCTCGGTGGGCTACCCACGGGAGTGGCGTCGCCGCTCGACGCCTCCGGGGCGGCTGCGCCGCATCCTGCCGGCGGTCGCCGGACAGCCCGTCTGAGCGCCGTCGCGATGCTGGTCACCGCTTTGTCCGGGACCCGCCGCGACGGCCCTCACGGGCCGGTCGATCAGGGGTTCTCTAGGGGTTGGGCGCGTGATGGGCGCTCAGTACCGTCCAGTCACGGTGGCGGGCATGTGTCGGCGGGACGGCCCGGCGTGGCGGGCGCCTGAGCAGGCACGACAACCGGAATCAGGAGCGGGTGTCGGGATCGTTGGCCGGACGGCCATGTCTCCACCCACCTGTGCACGAAGCCGGTCCGTCGGCGGTGGTGTGGTCAACGAATCGGCAGATTCCGATCGATAGCAAGCTCTGGGCGGGTGGGTCATGGCGGACGAAGACAAGCTCCTCGAACACCTGAAGTGGGTGACCTCCGAGCTCCGCCTGGCGCGCCGGCGCCTGACCGAGCTGGAGAACGAGGACGCCGAGCCGATCGCGATCGTCGGCATGGCCTGCCGGTTCCCCGGCGGGGTCGCCTCGCCGGAGGACCTCTGGGACCTCGTGGCGGGCGGCGTGGACGCCACCGGCACGTTCCCCGACGACCGGGGCTGGGACCTCGACGGGCTCTACGATCCCGACCCGGACCACCCCGGCACCACCTACAGCAACCGGGGCGGCTTCCTGCGCGACGCCGGCCTGTTCGATCCGACCCTGTTCGGCATCTCGCCACGCGAGGCGCTGGCCATGGACCCGCAGCAGCGGCTCCTGCTCGAGGTGACCTGGGAGGTCTTCGAGCGGGCCGGCATCGACGCCGCGTCGGTGCGGGGCAGCCGTACCGGGGTGTTCGTCGGCACCGCCGGGCAGGACTACACCTCGGTGCTGCGGCAACTGCCCGAGGGCACGGAGGGCTACGTCCTCACCGGCACGGCCGCCAGCGTCATGTCCGGCCGGCTGGCGTACTCCTTCGGGCTGGAGGGCCCGGCCGTCACGATCGACACCGCCTGCTCCTCGTCGCTGGTCGCCCTGCACCTCGCCGGTCAGGCCCTACGCGACGGCGAGTGCTCCCTCGCCGTGGCCGGCGGCGTCACCGTGCTCGCCACGCCCGGCGCCTTCGTCGAGTTCTCCCGCCAGCGTGGGCTCGCCTCCGACGGCCGGTGCAAGGCCTTCTCCGCCGACGCCGACGGGACCGGCTGGTCCGAGGGCGTCGCCATGCTGCTCGTCGAGAAGCTCTCCGACGCCCGGCGCAACGGTCACCCCGTCCTGGCGGTGATCCGGGGCAGCGCCGTGAACCAGGACGGCGCCAGCAGCGGCCTGACCGCCCCCAACGGCCCCTCGCAGCAGCGGGTCATCCGGCAGGCGCTGGAGAACGCCCGGCTCAGCCCGTCCGACGTGGACGTGGTCGAGGCGCACGGCACCGGCACCCGGCTCGGCGACCCGATCGAGGCGCAGGCGCTGCTCGCCACGTACGGGCAGGGACGCTCCGCCGACCGGCCGCTGTGGCTGGGGTCGCTGAAGTCGAACATCGGCCACCCGCAGGCCGCCGCCGGCGCCGGCGGCGTCATCAAGATGGTGATGGCGATGCGGCACGGCGTGCTGCCGCCCACCCTGCACGTGGACCGGCCGTCCCCGCACGTCGACTGGTCGACGGGGGCCGTGTCCCTGCTGGACGGGGCGCGCCCCTGGGCGGGCGGCGACCACGTCCGCCGGGCCGCCGTGTCGTCCTTCGGCATGAGCGGCACGAACGCCCACCTGATCCTGGAACAGGCCCCGGCCCCCGACCCGGCTGCCGACGAGGCCACGCCGTCGCGCCGTCCCGTCGTCGCGCCGGTGCTGCTCTCCGCCGCGCAGCCCGCCGCGCTGTCCGCCCAGGCCGACCGGCTGGCCCGCTGGCTGGGCGACGACGAGGAGCCGCGCCCGCTCGACGTGGCCTGGTCGTCGGTGGTGTCCCGCTCGACGCTCGACCGGCGTGCGGTGGTGCTCGCCGAGGACCGCGCGGGCCTGCTGGCGGGCCTGGAGTCCCTGGCGGCGGGAGCGCCGTCGGGCACGGTGGTCACGGGCCAGGCCGGGGACCGGGGTCCGCTGGCGGTGCTCTTCTCCGGCCAGGGCGCGCAGCGCGCCGGCATGGGCCGGGAGCTGTACGCCGAGTTCCCGGTCTTCGCCGCCGCGCTGGACGAGGCGTGCGGGCACCTGGACCGGGTGCTGCCGCGCCCGCTCAAGGAGGTGCTGTTCGCAGCCGAGGGTTCCGCCGAGGCGGAGCTGCTGGACCAGACCGCGTTCACCCAGGCCGGGCTCTTCGCCGTCGAGGTGGCGCTGTTCCGCCTGGTGGAGTCGTTCGGCGTGGTGCCGGACTTCGTGGGCGGGCACTCGATCGGCGAGATCGCCGCGGCGCACGTGGCCGGGGTGCTGTCCCTCCAGGACGCCTGCCTGCTGGTGGCGGCGCGGGGCCGGTTGATGCAGGCGCTGCCCGACGGCGGCGGCATGCTCGCCGTGGCCGCCGACGAGGCGGCGGTGGTCGAGTCGATCGCCGGGCTGACCGACCGGGTCGGCGTCGCGGCGGTGAACGGCCCGACCTCGGTCGTGGTCTCCGGCGCCGTCGACGCCCTCGACGAGCTGGAGCGGGCCTGGCGGGACCGGGGTGTGCGTACCCGCCGGCTGACCGTCAGCCACGCGTTCCACAGCCCGCTGATGGAGCCGGTACTGGAGCGCTTCCGCGGCATCGTCGAGCGGCTGGACTTCGCCGCCCCCGCGCTGCCGATCGTGTCGAACCTGACCGGGGCGCTCGCCGACGCCGACGAGATCCGCACCGCCGACTACTGGGTGCGGCACGTGCGGGAGGCGGTGCGCTACGCCGACGGGATCGTGGCCCTGCGGGACGCGGGGGTCGACACGTTTCTGGAGATCGGCCCGCAGAGCGTGCTGACCGCGATGACGGCGGACGCCCTGCCCGACGACGACGTGCTGACCGTCGCCGCCCAGCGCCGGGACCGGCCACAGGCGCAGGCGCTGCTGGCGGCGCTGGCCGAGCTGCACGTGCACGGTGTGCCGGTGACCTGGCAGGAGTGGTTCGCCGACACCGGGGCGCGGCGGGTGGAGCTGCCCACGTACGCCTTCCAGCGGGAGCGGTTCTGGCCCGAGGTGGTGCCGTGGCGCGTCGGCGACGTGTCGGGTGCCGGCCTGGGCGTGGCGGGGCACCCGCTGCTCGGCGCCGCGGTGCGTCTCGCCGGTGACGACGAGGTGGTGCTGACCGGCCGGCTGTCGGCGTCGACGCACCCGTGGCTGGCGGACCACGTGGTCGGCGGTTCCGTCGTGGTGCCGGGCACCGCGCTGGTCGAGCTGGCGGTGCGCGCCGGCGACGAGGTGGGCGCGTCGCGCGTACGGGAGCTGACCGTGGCGGCACCGCTGGTGCTGCCGGAGTCCGGTGCGGTACGCGTGCAGGTGCGCGTCGGCGCGGCCGACGACTCCGCCGTCCGGTCGGTGTCCGTGTACTCCCAGCCCGAGGACGACGACGACACCGAGTGGACGCGGCACGCCGACGGTGTGCTCGAACCGGTGTCGGCCGACGAGCCGGGCGTCGGCGCGTGGCCGCCGGCGGGCGCGACCGAGGTGGACCTGGCCGGCTGGTATCCGGCGCTGGCGGAGCACGGCCTGTCGTACGGGCCGGTGTTCCAGGGCGTGCGGCGGGCCTGGACGGCCGAGGGTGAGGCGTACGCCGAGGTGGCGCTGCCGGACGGCGCGGCCGGCGACGCGGGCGCGTTCGGGGTGCACCCGGCGCTGCTGGACGCCGCCCTGCACCCGGTGGCGCTGCTGCTGGCGGCGGAGCCGGCGGGCGGGCCCCGCGTGCCGTTCGCGTTCGAGGGCGTGCAGGTGCACGCCTCGGGCGCGAGGATGCTGCGGGTGCGGCTGACCCGGGACGGCTCCGGGGTGCGGCTGGTCGCCTGCGACGGCTCGGGCGCGCCGGTGGTGTCGGTGGACTCCCTGGTGCTGCGGGAGATGACCGCGACGGCGACCCGGGGCGGCGCCGCCCGGTCGCTGTACGAGGTGACCTGGCAGGCCGAGCAGATCGACGGCGTCGACGACCTTCCGGGGTGGGCGGCGCTGGGCCGGCCGGCATCGGACGCGCTGCCGCAGGTGCCGGTCTTCGCGGACGTGGCGGCCCTGGCGGCGGGCGGGGCCACGGCCCGGCAGGTGCTGCTGACGGTGCCCGCCGGCGAACCCGGCGTCGCCGTGCCGGAGGCCGTGCGGACGGTCACCAACGGTGTGCTGGACATGCTGCGGTCCTGGCTCGACGCCGAGCCGCTGGCCGACACGAAGCTCGTGGTGGTGACCCGGGGCGCGGTGGCCGCCGGGGACGACGACCAGGTCACCGACCTGGCCGCCGCCGCCGTCTGGGGCCTGCTGCGCTCGGCGCAGTCGGAGCACCCGGGGCGGATCGTCCTCGCCGACGTCGAGGGCGAGTTGACCCCCGCGACCCTCGCCGTGCTGGCCGGGGCTGCCGTCGACCCGTCGGTCACCGGCGGCCAGCTCGCGGTACGCGGCGAGCGCACCCTCGTGCCGAGGCTGGCGCGGCCGGTGGGCGACGAGCTGACCCCGCCGGCCGGGCCGTGGCACCTCGCCCCCGTCACTCCCGGCACCCTGGACGGGATCGGGCCGGTGCCGGCCACGCCCGGGGCGCTGGACGCGGGCCAGGTGCGCGTCGCGGTGCGCGCGGCCGGCGTGAACTTCCGCGACGTGCTGATCGGCCTGGGCATGTACCCGGATCCGGCGGCCGTGATGGGCAGCGAGGGTGCGGGTGTCGTGGTCGAGGTCGGCCCCGGCGTGACCGACCTGGCGCCCGGCGACCGGGTGATGGGCATGTTCGAACTCGGGTTCAGCCCGCAGGCGGTCGCCCACCGGGAGCGCATCGCCAAGATGCCCGCCGGCTGGTCCTTCACCCAGGCGGCGTCCGTCCCCCTGGTCTTCCTGACCGCGTACTACGCGCTGCGCGATCTGGCCGGGCTGCGGTCCGGCGAGTCGGTGCTGATCCACAACGGCGCCGGTGGCGTCGGGATGGCCGCCATCCAGCTCGCCCACCACCTCGGCGCCACCGTCCACGCGACGGCGAGCCCCGGCAAGTGGGGCGTGCTGCGGGGCCTGGGGGTGGCGGGGGAGCGGATCGCGTCGTCGCGGACCACGGAGTTCGAGCAGGTCTTCGGCGCGGCCACCGGCGGTGCCGGGGTGGACGTGGTGCTCGACGCGTTGGCCGGTGAGTTCGTCGACGCGTCGTTGCGGCTGCTGCCGCGCGGCGGCCGGTTCGTGGAGATGGGCAAGGCCGACGTGCGCGACCCGGAGGGGGTCGCCGCCGACCACCCGGGCGTGACGTACCGGGCGTTCGACCTGAACGAGGCGGGCAGCACCCGCATCGGCGAGATGCTCACCGAGATCCTCGACCTGTTCCAGCAGGGCGCGCTGCGTCCGCTGCCCGTACGGGCGTGGGACGTGCGCCAGGCCCGGCAGGCGCTGCGGCACGTCAGCCAGGCCCGCCACATCGGCAAGGTCGTCCTGCGGGTGCCCGCGCCCGCCGACCCCGACGGCACCGTGCTGCTCACCGGCGCGGCCGGGACCCTGGCCGGCGTACTCGCGCGGCACCTCGTCGCCACCGGCCAGGCCCGCCGCCTGCTGCTGGCCTCCCGCCGCGCACCCGGCCGGGACGACGCGTACGCCACCCTGGTCCGGGAACTGACCGACGCGGGCGCCGACGTCACCGCCGTGGCCGTCGACGTCAGCGACCCCGCGCAGGTCACCGAGCTGGTCGCCGGGATCGACCCGGCGTACCCGTTGACCGCGGTGGTGCACACCGCCGGCGTGATCGCCGATGCGACCATCGGTTCGTTGGGCGAGTCCGCCCTGCGTACGGTGCTGGCGCCGAAGGTGGACGCCGGCTGGGCGCTGCACGAGGCGACGGCGCACCTGGACCTGTCGGCGTTCGTGCTGTTCTCGTCGGTGGCGGCCACCCTCGGTTCCCCGGGGCAGGGCAACTACGCCGCCGCGAACGCGTTCCTCGACGCCCTCGCCCAGCACCGCCGCCAGCAGGGGCTGCCCGCCACCAGCCTCGCCTGGGGCATGTGGGCCACCGACAGCACGATGACCGCGCACCTCGACGGCGACGACCAGCAGCGGCTGCGGCGGGTCGGGATGAGCCGGCTCTCCCCGGCCGAGGGCGCCGAACTCTTCGACGCCGCCCTGCCGGCGGTGCAACCGGTCGTCGTCGCGGCCCGCCTCAACGTCACCGGCGAGGCGAGCGGCGTACCGCCGCTGATGCGGCACCTGCTGCGCGGCGGCGGCCGACGCCGCACCGCCACCGACCGGCCGAGCACCGGGGCGTCGTGGCGAGAGCGGCTCGACGGCCTGTCCGAGGCGGACGCCCGCCAGGCGCTCGTCGACCTCGTCTGCGGCCAGGCCGCCACGGTGCTGGGGCACGCCTCGGCGCAGGCGGTCCCCGCCGCCCGCGCCTTCAAGGACCTGGGCTTCGACTCGCTGACCTCGGTGGAGCTGCGCAACCGGCTGGGCGCCGCCACCGGGCTACGGCTGACCGCCACGCTGGCCTTCGACCACCCCACCCCGGCGCGGCTCGCCGAGCACCTGTACGCGCAGCTCGGCCGGGCCACCGGCGCCGGCACCACCGTCCGTACCGTCGTCACCGCCGACGCCGACGAGCCGATCGCCATCATCGGCATGGCCTGCCGCTACCCGGGCGGCGTCGCCACCCCCGAGCAGCTGTGGCAGCTCGTCACCTCCGGCTCCGACGCGATCGGCGGCTTCCCCACCGACCGCGGCTGGGACCTCGACCGGCTGTACGGCACCGACGGAGACCAGGCCGGCGGCACCGTCACCGACCAGGGCGGCTTCCTCTACGACGCGGCCGACTTCGACGCCGGCTTCTTCAACATCAGTCCCCGCGAGGCCCTCGCCATGGACCCGCAGCAGCGGCTGCTGCTGGAGACCGCCTGGGAGAGCTTCGAGTACGCCCGCATCGACCCCGCCACGCTCGGCGGCACCGCCACCGGTGTCTTCATCGGCGCCGCCTCCTCCGGCTACGCCACCAGCGGACGCGACGACCTGGACGGCCTCGAGGGACACCTGCTCACCGGGACGGCGGGCAGCGTCGCCTCCGGGCGGGTCGCCTACATGTTCGGCCTCGAAGGCCCGGCGGTCACCGTCGACACCGCCTGCTCCTCGTCGCTGGTGGCGCTGCACCTCGCCGCCCAGGCGCTGCGTGGCGGCGAGTGCGACATGGCCCTGGCCGGCGGGGTGGCGCTGATGGCGCAGCCCGGCATGTTCTCCGAGTTCTCCCGGCAGGGCGGGCTGGCCCCGGACGGGCGGTGCAAGGCGTTCGCCGCCGGGGCCGACGGCACCGGCTGGTCCGAGGGCGTGGGCATGCTGCTCGTGGAGCGCCTCTCCGACGCCCGGCGCAACGGGCACCGGGTGCTCGCCGTGCTGCGCGGCTCCGCGGTCAACCAGGACGGCGCGTCCAACGGGTTGACCGCCCCGAACGGCCCGTCGCAGCAGCGGGTGATCCGGCAGGCCCTGGAGAACGCGCGGCTGAACCCGGCCGACGTGGACGCCGTCGAGGCGCACGGCACCGGCACCGTCCTCGGCGACCCCATCGAGGCGCAGGCGGTGCTGGCCACCTACGGGCAGGACCGCGCCGACGCCGAGCCGCTCTGGCTCGGCTCGATCAAGTCGAACATCGGCCACTCCCAGGCCGCGGCCGGGGTGGCCGGTGTGATCAAGATGGTGCTGGCGATGCGGCACGGCATGCTGCCGCCGACCCTGCACGTGGACGAGCCGTCGCCCCACGTCGACTGGAGCGCCGGGGCGGTCGCCCTGCTCACCGAGGCCCGGCCGTGGCCGGCGGTGCAGCGCCCGCGCCGGGCCGCCGTGTCGTCGTTCGGCATCAGCGGCACCAACGCGCACACCATCATCGAACAGGCGCCCGACGAGCCGGCCCCGGCGACGACCTCGCCGGCGGGGGACCTCCCCGGCCTGGTCGGCCCCGCCGCCGTACCCCTGCTGGTCTCCGGCCGCAGCCCCCGCGCGCTCGGGGCGCAGGCCGCCCGGATCGGCGACCGGCTGGCCGGCGACGCCGACCTGGACCTGCGCGACCTCGGGTTCTCTCTGGCCGCCCAGCGGGCGCACCACCCGTACCGGGCGGTCGTCGTGGCCGCCGACCGGGACGACGCCGCCGCCCGACTGGCCGCCCTCGCCTCCGCCGACGGCACGCCGGCCGGCGCGGACACGGCGTCGAAGGTCGTCTTCGTCTTCCCCGGCCAGGGCTCCCAGTGGGCGGGGATGGCGCTGGACCTGCTGGAGACCTCGCCGGTCTTCCGGCAGCGGATGGGGGAGTGCGCCGAGGAGCTGTCCCGGCTGGTGGACTGGTCCCTCACCGACGTGCTCCGGGAGGCGCCCGGCGCGCCGCCCCTGGACCGGGTGGACGTGGTCCAGCCCGTGCTCTTCTCCGTCATGGTGTCCCTCGCCCAGCTCTGGCGCTCGTGCGGCGTCGTGCCGGCCGCCGTCGTCGGGCACTCCCAGGGTGAGATCGCCGCGGCCTGCGCGGCCGGCGCGCTGACCCTCGCCGACGCGGTACGGCTCGTCGTGGCGCGCAGCCGTGGCCTGCTGGCCATCTCGGGCCGGGGCGGCATGGTCTCCGTCCCGCTGCCGGCCGCCGACACCGAGCAGCTCATCGCGCAGTGGCGGGGCACCCTCTCCGTGGCCGCCCTCAACGGCGCCGCCGCGACCGTGGTCTCCGGTGACGCGGCGTCGGTCGCCGAACTGCTCGCGCACTGCGCCGAGCGGGACATCCGGGCCCGCGCGATCGCCGTCGACTACGCCTCACACTGCGACCACGTCGACGCCGTACGCGACGACCTGGTGGCCGCGCTCGGCACGGTCGACTCCCGCTCGACCGGGGTGGCCTTCCACTCGACGGTCACCGGCGAGCCGATCGACACCGCCGAGCTCGACGCGGGCTACTGGTACCGCAACCTGCGGGAACCGGTCCGGCTCGCGCCGGTGCTGGACCAGCTGATCGACCAGGGCTTCCGGGTCTTCGTCGAGGTCAGCCCGCACCCCGTGCTGAAGGTGGTGCTCCAGGACGCGCTGGAGAAGGCCACCGGCGCCGTCGACGCGGGCGTCGTGGTCGGTTCGCTGCGCCGCGACGAGAACGGGCCGCACCAACTCCTGACCGGGCTCGGCGACCTGCACGTCGCCGGGGTGCCCGTCGACTGGGCGGCGGTGTTCGCCGGCTCCGGCGCCACCGGCGTCGACCTGCCGACGTACGCCTTCCAGCGGGAACGGTTCTGGCCGGCGGTGGACCACTCCGCCGGCGGCGACGTGTCGGGCGCGGGCCTCGGGGCGGCGGGACATCCGCTGCTCGGCGCAGCGGTACGCCTCGCCGGTGACGACGAGGTCGTGCTGACCGGCCGGCTGTCGGTGTCGACGCACCCGTGGCTGGCCGACCACGTGGTCGGCGGCGCGGTGCTGGCGCCGGGCACCGCCCTGGTGGAGCTGGTGGTGCGCGCCGGCGACGAGGTGGGCGCCTCGCGGGTACGCGAGCTGACGGTGGCGGCGCCGCTGGTGCTGCCCGCCGCCGGTGCCGTCCGCGTGCAGGTGCGCGTCGGCGCGGCCGACAGCTCCGGCGTCCGGTCGGTGGCGGTCCACTCGCAGCCCGACGGCGACCCGGAGGCCGAGTGGACGCGGCACGCCGACGGTGTGCTGGAGCCTGCCGCCGACGAGCCGGAGGTGGGCACCTGGCCGCCCGCCGGGGTGCCCGAGGTGGACCTCGCCGGCTGGTATCCGGCGCTGGCGGAGCGGGGCCTGACCTACGGCCCGTCGTTCCAGGGGCTGCGCCGGCTGTGGGCCGCCGGCGACCACGCGTACGCCGAGGTGGCGTTGCCGGACGAGGCGATCGCCGACACCGACCGGTTCGCCGTGCACCCGGCGCTGCTGGACGCCGCGCTGCACCCCGTGGGGCTGCTGCTGGCGGACCGCTCCGGCGGGCCGCGGGTGCCCTTCGCCTTCGAGGGCGTGCAGGTGCACGCCTCCGGGGCCCGGGTGCTGCGGGTGCGGTTGACCCGGACGGGTTCCCGGGTGCGGCTGGTGGCCGGCGACGAGTCGGGCGCGCCCGTGGTGTCGGTGGACGCGCTCGCGTTGCGGGAGATGACCGCGTCCACCGGCCAGGACCCCGCCGAGCGGGCGCTGTTCGAGGTGACGTGGCAGCCCGAGCGGGTCACGCCGGCGCGCGACGTCACCGGCTGGATGCTGCTCGGCGACGCCGAGGTACCGGCGGAGCTGTCCACGCCGGCCTTCCCGACCGTCGACGACCTGGTCACGGCGATCTCCGGCGGCGTGGTCGAGGCGCCCCGCGCGCTGGTGCTCCCGGTCCGGGCGGACACACCGGACGCCGGGCTGCCCGACCTGGTGGGCACGGTCACCGCCCAGGTGCTGGACGTGCTGCGGTCCTGGCTGGACGCCGAGGCCCTGGCCGACACCAAGCTGGTGGTCCTGACCCGTGGCGCGGTGCTCGCCGCACCGGCCGACGCGCTGCGGGACCTGGCCGGCGCGACGGTCTGGGGCCTGCTGCGCTCGGCGCAGTCGGAGCACCCCGGACGGATCGTCCTCGCCGACGTCGACGGCGCGCTCACCCCGACGGTCCTCGCGGTGCTGGCCGCGGTGGCCGAGGACCCGTCGGCCACCGGCGGCCAGGTGGCCGTACGCGGCGACGAGGTGCGCACCCCGCGCCTGGGCCGGCCCACCGGCCCGGCCGCCGAGGAACTCGTCGCGCCGGCCGGGCTGTGGCAGGTCGGCGCCGTGAGCCCCGGCACCCTCGACGGGATCGGCATGGTGCCCGCCACGCCCGTCGCCCTGGACGCGGGCCAGGTGCGCGTCGCGGTGCGCGCGGCCGGCGTGAACTTCCGCGACGTGCTGATCGGCCTGGGCATGTACCCGGATCCGGCGGCCGTGATGGGCAGCGAGGGTGCGGGCGTCGTGGTCGAGGTCGGCCCCGGCGTGACCGACCTGGCGCCCGGCGACCGGGTGCTCGGCATGTTCGAGCCGGCCTTCGCCCCCGAGGTGGTCGCCGCCCGCGACCTCGTCGCGAAGATCCCCGACGGCTGGTCCTTCACGCAGGCCGCGTCGGTGCCGGTGGTGTTCCTGACCGCGTACTACGCGCTGCGTGACCTGGCCGGGCTGCGGTCCGGCGAGTCGGTGCTGATCCACAACGGCGCCGGTGGCGTGGGCATGGCCGCCATCCAGCTCGCCCGGCACTGGGGCGCGACGGTCTACGCCACCGCCAGCCCCGGCAAGTGGGGCGTGCTGCGGGGCCTGGGGGTGGCGGGGGAGCGGATCGCGTCGTCGCGGACCACGGAGTTCGAGCAGGTCTTCGGCGCGGCCACCGGCGGTGCCGGGGTGGACGTGGTGCTCGACGCGTTGGCCGGTGAGTTCGTCGACGCGTCGTTGCGGCTGCTGCCGCGCGGCGGCCGGTTCGTGGAGATGGGCAAGGCCGACGTGCGCGACCCGGAGACGGTCGCCACCGACCACCCCGGCGTCAGCTACCGCGCGTTCGACCTCAACGAGGCCGGACACCCGCGGATCGGGGAGATGCTGACCGAGATCCTCGACCTGTTCCAGCAGGGCGCGCTGCGTCCGCTGCCCGTACGGGCGTGGGACGTGCGCCAGGCCCGGCAGGCGCTGCGGCACATCAGCCAGGCCCGCCACATCGGCAAGGTCGTCCTGCGGGTGCCCGCGCCCGCCGACCCCGACGGCACCGTGCTGCTCACCGGCGCGGGCGGCGCCCTCGCCCGGGTGTTCGCCCGGCACCTCGTCGCCACCGGTCAGGCGCGGCACCTGCTGCTGGCCTCGCGCCGTGGCCCCGAGCACTACCAGGACCTGGTCGAGGAGCTCACCCGGGCCGGTGCCCGGGTCACCGCCGGCACCGCCGACGTGACCGACCCCCGGCAGGTGACCCGCCTGCTGGAACTGGTGGACCCGGCGCACCCGCTGACGGCGGTGGTGCACACCGCAGGCGTGATCGCCGATGCGACCATCGGTTCGTTGGACGAGTCCGCCCTGCGTACGGTGCTGGCGCCGAAGGTGGACGCCGGCTGGGCGCTGCACGAGGCGACGGCGCACCTGGACCTGTCGGCGTTCGTGCTGTTCTCGTCGGTGGCGGCCACCCTCGGTTCCCCGGGGCAGGGCAACTACGCCGCCGCGAACGCGTTCCTCGACGCCCTCGCCCAGCACCGCCGCCAGCAGGGGCTGCCCGCCACCAGCCTCGCCTGGGGACTGTGGGCCACCAGCAGCGCGATGACCGCGCACCTGCACGGCAACGACCACCGCAAGGCGATCCGCGCCACCAGTGCCCCGCTGACCGACCAGCAGGGCGTCGCGCTCTTCGAGGCGGCACGGCAGCGCGGCAGCGCCCACCTCGTACTCATGAACCTGCCGCCGGCGACCGCGCGCCCGGCCGGCGGCACCGTGCCCAGCCTGCTGCGTGACCTGGTCCGCGCCTCCGCTCCGGCCCGCCGCGCGGTGGGTCGGGGCACGGCGGACACCGCGTCGGTACGGGACCGCCTGGCGATGCTCAGCCCGGCCGAACGGCGCAACCACCTGCTCGACCTGGTGGCCACGAACGTGGCCAGCGTGCTCGGGCACCGCTCCGCGGAGAACGTCGACCCCCACCGCGCCTTCAAGGAGCTGGGCTTCGACTCGCTCACCTCCGTCGAACTGCGCAACCGGCTCTCCGCCGCGACCGGGCTGCGGCTGCCCGCGACCGTGGCGTTCGACCACCCGGCCCCCGCGGTGCTCGCCGACTTCCTCGACCGGGAACTGGGCGGCGGATCGGACGCCGCCCGCCCGGCCGCGGTCGGCACGGCCGCGGCGCTCGACGAGCCGATCGCCATCATCGGCATGGCCTGCCGCTTCCCCGGCGAGGTGCAGACCCCCGAGCAGCTCTGGCAGGTGGTCACCGCCGGCGCCGACGTCATCTCGCCGTTCCCCACCGACCGGGGCTGGGACCTGGACGACCTGAGGGCCAGCGGCGGGGACGACACGTCCGTGCCCCGCCAGGGCGGCTTCCTGCACGACGCCGCCCAGTTCGACGCCGCCTTCTTCGGGATCTCGCCCCGGGAGGCGCTGGCCATGGACCCGCAGCAGCGGTTGCTGCTGGAGACGTCCTGGGAGGCCTTCGAACGGGCGGGGATCGACCCGCACTCGGCGCGGGGCAGCAGCACCGGCGTCTACGTCGGACTGATCTACCACGACTACGCCTCCCAGGCCGCCGGAACGACCGACGAGGTGGACGGCTACGTCGGCAACGGCAGCGCGGGAAGCGTCGCCTCGGGACGCATCTCGTACCTGTTCGGCCTCGAAGGTCCCGCGGTCACCGTCGACACCGCCTGCTCGTCGTCGCTGGTCGCGCTGCACCTGGCCACCCAGGCGCTGCGGCAGGACGAGTGCCGGCTCGCGCTCGCCGGCGGGGTGAGCGTGATGTCCACCCCCGGCATGCTGACCGAGTTCTCCCGGCAGCGCGGCCTGTCGCCCGACGGCCGGTGCAAGGCCTTCGGCGCGGGCGCCGACGGCACCGGCTTCGCCGAGGGCGTCGGCATGCTCCTGCTGGAGCGCCTCTCCGACGCGCAGCGCAACGGCCACCGCGTCCTCGCCGTCGTGCGGGGCAGCGCGGTGAACCAGGACGGGGCCAGCAGCGGCCTGACCGCGCCGAACGGTCCCGCGCAGCAGCGGGTCATCCGGCAGGCGCTGGCGAACGCCCGGCTGACCCCGGGCGACGTCGACGCCGTCGAGGCGCACGGCACGGGCACCGCGCTGGGCGACCCGATCGAGGCGCAGGCCCTCCTGGCCACGTACGGGCAGGACCGGCCGCAGGACCGGCCGCTGTGGCTCGGTTCGATCAAGTCGAACATCGGTCACGCCCAGGCGGCGGCGGGCGTCGCCGGGGTGATCAAGATGGTGTTGGCGATGCGGCACGGGGTGCTGCCGCCGACCCTGCACGCGGACGAGCCGTCGCCGCACATCGACTGGACCGCCGGCTCGGTGGCCCTGCTCACCGGCGCCCGGTCGTGGCCGGCCGTCGACCGGCCGCGCCGGGCCGCGGTGTCGTCGTTCGGCATCAGCGGCACCAACGCGCACACGATCATCGAACAGGCGCCGGAGTTCGTCCCGCCGCCCGCCGGGGGGCCCGCGACGTCCCCCGTCGACCTCGTGGCGTGCGTCCTCTCGGCCCGCGACGACGCCGCCCTGCGCGAGCAGGCACGCCGGCTGCGGGCCCTGCTGGACGACGAGCCGGACCTGACGCTCGCCGAGGTCGCCCACGCGCTCGCCACCCGCCGCACGGCCTTCGAACACCGCGTGGTGCTGCTGGCCCGGGACCGCGACGACCTGCTCACCGCCCTCGACGCGGTGGCCGACGACCAGCCCTCGGCCGCCGTCGTCCACGGCGTGGCCCGCGGCGGACGCACGGCGATCCTCTTCTCCGGCCAGGGCGCCCAGCGCCCCGGCATGGGGCGCGAGCTGTACGACGCCCACCCGGTCTTCGCCGCCGCCCTCGACGAGGTGTGCGGGCACCTGGACCAGCACCTGCCCCGTCCGCTGCGCGAGGTGCTGTTCGCCGAGGCGGGCACGCCGGAGGCGGAGCTGCTGGACCAGACCGTCTTCACCCAGGCCGGGCTGTTCGCCGTCGAGGTGGCCCTGTTCCGGCTGGTCGAGTCGTTCGGCGTCCGGGCGGACCTGGTGGCCGGGCACTCGATCGGCGAGGTGGCGGCCGCCCACGTCGCCGGGCTGTTCAGCCTCGCCGACGCCTGCGCGCTGGTGGGGGCCCGTGGCCGGCTCATGCAGGCCCTGCCGCAGGGCGGCGGGATGCTCGCGGTCGGCACCGACGAGCAGGCCGTCGTCGAGTCGTTGGCCGGGCTCACCGACCGGCTCGGCGTCGCGGCGGTGAACGCCCCGACCGCCGTGGTGGTCTCCGGCGAGGTCGGGGCCCTCGACGAGGTGGAGCGGACCTGGCAGGACCGGGGCGTACGCACCCGCCGGCTGAACGTCAGCCACGCCTTCCACAGCCCGCTGATGGAGCCGATGCTGCGCGAGTTCCGGCAGGTGCTCGACGCGATGACGTTCCACTGGCCGACCCTGTCGATCGTGTCGAACCTGACGGGCGAGGTCGCCGACCCCGACGAGATCGGCACCCCCGACTACTGGGTCCGGCACGTGCGCGAGACCGTCCGGTTCGCCGACGGGGTCGCCAGCCTGCGTACGCGCAACGTCCGGGTCTTCCTCGAACTGGGCCCCGACGCGGTGCTCGCCGGCATGGTGCGCGGCTGCCTGCCCGACGACGGCGACACCCTCCCGGCGGCCGTCGTGGCGAGCCTGCGCCCGGGCCGCCCGGAACCTGTGTCGCTGATGAACGCGCTGGCGGAGCTGCACGTGCACGGCGTGCCGGTCACCTGGACCGACCTCCTGCCGGGCACCGCGACCCGCCCGGTGGACCTGCCGACGTACCCGTTCCAGCGGCAGCGGTTCTGGCCGGCGGTGGGGCGGCTGCGGGCCGGTGACGTCAGCGGCGCGGGCCTCGGTGTGGCGGGGCACGGCCTGCTCGGCGCGACGGTGGACCTCGCCGGCGACGACGAGGTGGTGCTGACCGGCCGGCTGTCGCTGGCCACCCACCCCTGGCTGGCCGACCACGTGGTCTCGGGCGTGCCGCTGGTCCCCGGCACGGCGCTGGTGGAACTGGCCGTGCGCGCCGGCGACGAGGCGGGCGTGTCCCGGCTGCGTGACCTGGCGGTGCTGACGCCGCTGGTGCTTCCCGACGCGGGCGCCGTGCGGATCCAGGTCCGGGTGTCGGCGGGCGAGGAGTCGCAGCGTCCCGTCGCCGTCTACTCGCGCCCCGACGACGACCCCGAGGCGGGCTGGCTCCAGCACGCCGAGGGTGTGCTGGAGCCGGCGACGGCGGACGAGCCGAGGACGGGCACCTGGCCGCCGGTCGGCGCGACCGAGGTCGACCTGGCGGGCTGGTACCCGGCGCTCGTCGCGCGCGGCCTGGCGTACGGGCCGGTGTTCCAGGGGCTGCGACGCGCGTGGGTGGGCGACGGCGAGGTGTTCGCCGAGGTGGTCCTGCCGGACGACGCGGTGGCGGGCATCGACCGGTTCGGGGTGCACCCGGCGCTGCTGGACGCGGCCCTGCACCCGGTCGCCCTGCTGCTGGGCGAGGAGCCGGGCGGGCCACGGGTTCCGTTCGCGTTCGAGGGCGTGCAGGTGCACGCCGCCGGTGCCAGCGTGCTGCGGGTCCGGTTGTCCCGCAGCGGCGCCGGCGTGCGGCTGATGGCGTGCGACGAGGTGGGCGCACCGGTGGTGTCGGTGGACTCCCTCGTCCTGCGTGAGCTGGCCGGCACGGCCACGGCGGGTGTGGCGTCCCGGTCGATGTTCGAGGTGGTCTGGCAGGCGGAGGAGACCGAACCGGTCGACGACGTGTCGGGTTGGGCGGTGCTGGGCGGTCCGGCCCTGCCGGGCGTTCCCGGCGGTCCCTCCGCCGAGACGATCAGGCAGCTGCTGGCCGCGATCGACACCGGCACCGCGCCGCCGCGCCGACTGCTGTTCACGCCGACCGGGCCGGACGCCGGCGACGCCGACGCGGCGCAGCGGGCCCGGGCCATGACGGCGGACGTGCTGGGCCTCGTGCAGGCGTGGCTGGCCGCCGACGTCCTGGCGGATTCGAAACTGGTGGTGGCCACCCGACGCGCCGTGTCCGTCGCCGACGAGGACCAGGTGACGGATCCGGCCGCCGCGGCGGTGTGGGGTCTGCTGCGCTCGGCGCAGTCGGAGCACCCGGGCCGCATCGTCCTGGCCGACGTGGACCGTGGCGTGAACCCCGGCGTGCTGGGCACGCTGACCCGCTACGCGGCGGACCCGACCGGCGGCCAGGTGGCCGTCCGTGGCGGCGAGGTCTTCGTGCCGCGTCTGGTCCGTGCGGTGGTACCGGCGTCGACGCAGGCGCCGGCCTTCGGTGACGGCGTGGTGCTGGTGACCGGCGGTACGGGTGCGCTCGGGGCGCTGGTCGCGGAGCACCTGGTGTCGGCGCACGGCGTGCGGTCGCTGGTGCTCGTGTCGCGGCGCGGTCCGGAGGCCGAGGGTGCCGGCGAGCTGACCGGGCGGCTGACCGCGCTGGGCGCCGACGTGCGGATCGTCGCCTGTGACGTGACCGACCGGGACCAGGTGTTCGGCCTGGTGGCGGAGATCGGCGCCGAGGGTCGCCTGGCGGGTGTGGTGCACACGGCCGGTGTCCTGGACGACGGTGTCGTGGAGGGGCTGACGGCGGAGCGGCTGGCCGGGGTGTTGGCGCCGAAGGTGTCGGCCGGGTGGTTCCTGCACGAGGCGACGGCGTCCCTCGCGCCGGATCTGGACGTGTTCGTGGTGTTCTCGTCGGTGGCGGGGGTGCTGGGTTCGCCGGGTCAGTCGGCGTACGCGGCGGCCAACGCGTTCCTGGACGGGCTGGCGGTGTGGCGGCGCAAGTCGGGCCTGCCCGCGGTGAGCCTGGCGTGGGGCATGTGGGACACCGCCGGCATGGCCGCCTCGATCGGTGGCGTCGAACGGGCCCGGTCGGCACGTGCCGGCCTCCGGGGCATGAACGCCCGGACCGGTCTGGAGCTGTTCGACGCCGCCCTGGGCGCCGACCGGCCGGCCCTGGTGCCGGCCGTGATCGACGTGCCCGCGCTGCGCGCGGCGGCCTCCGGCGGGATGGTGCCGCCCATGCTGCGGGTCCTCATCGGCACGGCGAACACCCGCCGCCAGGCGGGCAAGGGCGGTGACGGCTGGGCCGACCGGCTCGCCAGGCTCAGCGAGGAGAACGGCCTCACCGAGGTGGACCAGCTGGTGCGGGGTCTCGTCGCGCAGGTGCTGGGGCACGGCGGCGCCGAGGCGGTGCCGGCCGACCGGGCGTTCCGCGAGCTGGGCTTCGACTCGCTGACCGCCGTCGAGCTGCGCAACCGGGTCAACGGCGCGACCGGTCTGCGGCTGGCCTCGACCCTGGTGTTCGACTACCCGACCCCGCAGGCCCTGACCGCCCACGTGTACGCGGAACTGGTCGGCGAACGGCTCGCCGCCGTCGTCTCCGACGAGCCGACCGCCGGCGACGCCGACGAGCCGATCGCGATCGTGGGCATGGCCTGCCGCTACCCCGGCGGCGTCCAGTCACCCGAGCAGCTGTGGAAGCTGGTCAGCACCGGCGGGGAGGGCGTCGGCGAGTTCCCGGCCGACCGCGGCTGGGACCTCGACACGCTCTTCCACCCCGATCCGGACCACCCCGGGACGTCGTACACCCGGCACGGCGGTTTCCTGTACGACGCCGGCGCGTTCGACCCCGCGTTCTTCGGCATCTCGCCGCGCGAGGCCCTCGCGATGGACCCGCAGCAGCGGTTGCTGCTGGAGGCGTCGTGGGAGACGTTCGAGTCCGCGGGGCTGGACCCGTCGCGGCTGCGCGGCAGCCGGACGGGCGTCTTCGCCGGCGTGATGTACCACGACTACGCGAACCGGCTCATAGAGCTGGCCAGCGAGGTCGAGGGCTACGTCGGCACCGGCAACTCGGGCAGCGTGCTGTCGGGTCGGGTGGCGTACACGTTCGGGCTGGAGGGCCCGGCGGTCAGCGTCGACACGGCGTGCTCGTCGAGCCTCGTGGCGCTGCACCTGGCGGTGCAGGCGTTGCGTAGCGGTGAGTGCGATCTGGCGCTGGCCGGTGGTGTGACGGTGATGGCGACGCCGGGGACGTTCATCGAGTTCTCGCGGCAGCGTGGCCTGTCGGCCGATGGCCGGTGCAAGTCGTTCGCGGCGTCGGCCGACGGCACCGGCTGGTCCGAGGGCGTCGGCGTGCTGCTCGTGCAGCGGCTCTCCGACGCCCAGCGGGAGGGTCGGCGCATCTACGCGGTCGTGCGGGGCACGGCGGTGAACCAGGACGGCGCGTCCAACGGGCTGACGGCGCCGAACGGTCCGTCGCAGCAGCGGGTGATCCGGCAGGCCCTGGCGAATGCCCGCCTGTCTCCGGCGGACGTGGACGCCGTGGAGGCGCACGGTACGGGCACGACGTTGGGTGACCCGATCGAGGCGCAGGCGTTGTTGGCGACGTACGGGCAGGAGCGTCCGGGGGATCGGCCGCTGTTGTTGGGGTCGGTGAAGTCGAACATCGGGCACACGCAGGCGGCTGCCGGTGTGGCCGGTGTGATCAAGATGGTGCTGGCGATGCGGCACGGCCTGGTGCCGGCGACGCTGCACGTGGACGAGGCGTCGCCGCACGTGGACTGGACGGCCGGGGCGGTGGCCCTGGCTACGGAGCCCACCCCGTGGCCGGCGGTGGATCGGCCGCGTCGGGCGGCGGTGTCGTCGTTCGGCATCTCCGGCACGAACGCGCACGTGATCATCGAGCAGCCGCCCGCCGAGCTGGTCGAGGGCGAGATCGTCGCCGGGAACGTACCGCCGCTGGTGCCGGTGCTGCTGTCGGCCCGCGACGGCGCGTCGCTGGCCGCGCAGGCTGGCCGCTGGGCGAGCTGGCTGGCGGCCGACGGCGGCGTACGCCCGCTGGACGTGGCGTGGTCGAGCGTGGTGTCCCGGTCGGTGCTGGAACATCGTGCGGTGGTGGCCGGGACGGGCCGCGACGAGTTGCTGGCGGGCCTCGCGGCGTTGGCGGCGGGTGAGCCCTCCGGCGGGGTCTTCGCGGGCCCGGGCGGGCCCCGGGGCCAGTTGGCGCTGGTGTTCTCGGGTCAGGGCGCGCAGCGCGCCGGCATGGGCCGGGAGCTGGCCGAGGCGTTCCCGGTGTTCGCGGCTGCCCTGGACGAGGTGTGCGGACACCTCGACCCCCTGCTGCCGGGTGCGCTGCGGGAGGTGCTGTTCGCCGAGGCGGGTACGGAAGAGGCGGACCTGCTGGACCAGACCGTCTTCACGCAGGCCGGTCTGTTCGCGGTCGAGGTGGCGCTGTTCCGCCTCGTGGAGTCGTTCGGGATCGTGCCCGACATGGTGGCCGGCCACTCGATCGGCGAGGTGACGGCCGCGTACGTGGCCGGGGTGCTGTCCCTGGCCGACGCGTGCGCCCTCGTGGCCGCGCGGGGTCGGTTGATGCAGGCGCTGCCGGCCGGTGGCGGGATGCTGGCCGTGGCCGCCTCGGAGGAGGCGGTGGCGGAGTCGATCGCCGGGCTGGCCGACAGGGTCGGTGTCGCGGCGGTGAACGGGCCGACGTCGATCGTCGTGTCCGGCGCGGCGGAGGCCCTCGACGAGATCGAGCGCGACTGGCGGGACCGGGGCGTGCGCACGCGTCGGCTCGCGGTCAGCCACGCGTTCCACAGCCCGCTGATGGAGCCGATGCTCGACGAGTTCCGGGCGGTCCTGGCCGGGCTGACGTTCGCCGCGCCGGCGCTGCCGGTCGTGTCGAACGTGACCGGCGCGCTCGCCGACGCCGACGAGATCCGCACGGCCAACTACTGGGTGCGTCACGTCCGGCAGGCCGTCCGCTACGCCGACGGGGTCACCGCCCTGCGGGCCGCCGGGGCGGACACGTTCCTGGAGATCGGCCCGCAGAGCGTGCTGACCGCGATGGCGGCGGACATCCTGCCGGACGACGACGACGTCCTGTCGGTCGCCACCCAGCGTCGGGACCGGTCGCAGGCCCAGGCGCTGCTCGGCGCGCTGGCGGAACTGCACGTGCACGGCGTGCCCGTGACCTGGCAGGAGTGGTTCACCGACAGCGGGCCGCGGCGGGTCGACCTGCCGACGTACACCTTCCAGCACCAGCGCTACTGGCCGGAACCGGCGAACAGGCCGCGTACGAGGACGACCGACAGCGTCGACGCCGACTTCTGGGCCGCCGTCGAGCAGGGCGACCTGAGCGCCCTCGCCACGCAGTTCGGCGACGACGGCGCCGCCCTGGACGCCCTCACCCCGGCCCTGCCGGTCCTGTCGACCTGGCACCGCGCGCGTACGCGACGGGCGGTCGTGGACGCGTGGTCGTACCGGGTCGGGTGGAAGCGGGCCGACATCACCGCCGAGCCGGCGCGCCCCGGCGTGTGGCTGCTCGTGACGGCGGAGGACGACCTGACGGACGGCACCCGCGCGGAGGCGGTCACCAAGGCCCTCGCCGAGGTCGGCGCCGACGTGGTCCGGCTGACCGTCGACCCGGTCGGCACCGACCGGGCGGAACTCGCCCGCCGGCTGGCCGACGCGCTGGCCGACGGGCCCGTCACCGGCGTGCTGTCGCTGCTCGGCCTCCGCGACCAGCCGCACCCCGCCCACCCGGCCGTACCGGTCGGGACGGCCGCCACGCTGCTGCTGCTCCAGGCCCTGCACGACACCGGGGCGACGACCCGGCTTTGGTGCCTGACCCAGGGCGCGGTCAGCACCGGCGACGGGGACGCGGTGCACGGCGTCGCCCAGAGCGGGCTGTGGGGCCTCGGGCTCGTGGCGGGCCTGGAACACCCCCAGCTCTGGGGCGGACTGGTGGACCTGCCCGAGCAGGTCGACGCGACGGCGTGGGACCGGCTGGCGCGGGTGGTGACCGGCGCCGGCGACGAGGACCAGCTGGCCGTACGCCCCTCCGGGGTGTTCGTCCGCCGCCTGGTCCGGGCGGCACCCGCCGCCCCCGACACGGCGGAGCGGTGGCGGCCGTTCGGCACGGTGCTGGTCACCGGTGGCACCGGCGCCCTGGGCGCCCACGTCGCCCGGTGGGCGGCGGCCAACGGCGCCGCGCACGTCGTGCTGACCAGCCGCCGGGGCGAGCGCGCCCCGGGGGCGGTGGAGCTGCGCGAGGAGCTGACCGCACAGGGCGTACGGGCGTCGGTCGTGGCCTGCGACGTGGCCGACCGCGACCAGGTGGCGGCACTGCTGGCCCGGCTCGACGAGGACCCCGCGCCGTTGACGGCCGTGGTCCACGCGGCGGGCGCCGGCGAGCCCGGCCTGATCGCCGACACCGACCTGGCCGCGTTCGCCGGGGTGCTCGACGGCAAGGTCGCCGGCGCGGTGCACCTGGACGCGCTGCTCGCCGACCGGACGTTGGACGCCTTCGTGCTCTTCGCCTCCATCGCCGGGGTGTGGGGCAGCGGCGGGCAGTCCGCGTACGCCGCCGGCAACGCCTTCCTGGACGCGCTCGCGGAGCAGCGTCGCGGGCGGGGCCTGCCGGCGACCTCCGTGGCCTGGGGGCCGTGGGCCGACGGCGGCATGGCCACCGGCGAGGCCCAGCAGGCGCTGGCCCGGCGCGGCCTGACCGCCATGGCACCGGCCGACGCCGTGCACGCCATGCGGTACGCCGTCGGCCTGCCCCGGGCGGCGCTGACCGTGGTGGACGTCGACTGGGCGGTCTTCGCCCCGGCGTACGCCCTGGCCCGCCCCCGGCCGCTGCTCGACGACATCGCCGAGGCCCGCGAGGCGCTGCACGCCCAGGCCGGGCAGCAGCAGCCCGGCGGGGCCGTCGACGCCCTGCGGGAGCACCTGCTCACGCTGCCCCGGCCCGAGCGGGTCCGGCACCTGGTCGACCTCGTCCGCACCCACGCCTCCGCCGTGCTCGGCCACTCCGGCACGGACCGGGTCAAGCCGCAGCGCGCCTTCAAGGAGCTCGGGTTCGACTCGCTGACGGCGGTCGAGCTGCGCAACCGGCTGACCGGGGCCACCGGCCTGTCGCTGCCCGCGACCCTCGTCTTCGACTACCCGAACCCGGCCGTGCTCGCCGAGAACCTGCTCGACGGCCTGCTGCCCGAGGGGGCACAGGCGGACGGCGGCGACCCGGCGGAGGCGGCCGTCCGGCAGGCGCTCGCGGCGATCCCGCTGACCCGCCTGCGGGAGGCCGGGCTGCTGGACCTGCTGCTCAACCTCGCCGACGCCGACGGCGGCGACGGTGCCGAGTCCACCGACGAGGACCTGGACCTCGACGACCTCGACACCGACGCCCTCGTCAGGCTGGCGCTTGACGGAACCGATTCCTGACCGTTGTCCCCAGTACGGAGCTCATGATGTCTACGTCCGCAGACAAGGTCGTCGAGGCGCTTCGCGCCTCGCTCAAGGAGACGGGCCGCCTCCGTCAGCTCAACCAGCAGCTGACCGCTGCCGCCCGGGAGCCGATCGCGATCGTCGCGATGTCCTGCCGCTACCCGGGCGGCGTCGCCAGCCCCGAGCAGCTCTGGGACCTGGTGGCCTCCGGCAGCGACGCCATCGGCGGTTTCCCGACCGACCGGGGCTGGGACCTGGCCAACCTGTACGACCCGGACGCCGACCGGGCCGGGCACTCCACCACCCGGGAGGGCGGCTTCCTCTACGACGCGGCCGACTTCGACGCCGAGTTCTTCGGCATCTCACCGCGCGAGGCCGTGGCGATGGACCCGCAGCAGCGGCTGCTGCTGGAGACGTCGTGGGAGGCGTTCGAGCAGGCCCGGATCGCGCCCGCGTCCATGCGCGGGCAGAAGGTCGGCGTCTTCGTCGGGACCGCCGCCAACGGCTACGGCGTGGGCCCGCAGACCGAGGTCGAGGGCACCGACGAGGGCTACCTGCTGACCGGCACGGCCACCAGCATCGTCTCGGGGCGGATCGCGTACGCCCTCGGCCTGGAGGGCCCCGCCGTCACGGTCGACACCGCCTGCTCGTCGTCGCTGGTCGCCCTGCACCTGGCCTGCCAGGCGCTGCGGCAGGGCGACTTCGACCTGGCCCTGGCCGGCGGCGTCTGCGTGATGGCCACCCCCGCCCCGTTCGTGGGCTTCTCCCGGCAGCGGGGGCTCGCCCCCGACGGCCGGTGCAAGTCGTTCGCCGCCGCCGCCGACGGCACCGGCTGGTCCGAGGGCGTCGGCATCCTGCTGGTGGAGCGGCTGTCGGACGCCCAGCGCAAGGGGCACCCCGTCCTCGCCGTGATCGCCGGCAGCGCCGTCAACCAGGACGGCGCGTCCAACGGCCTCACCGCCCCCAACGGGCCCGCCCAGCAGCGGGTGATCCGGCAGGCCCTCGCGAACGCCCGGCTGACCACGGCCGACGTGGACGCCGTCGAGGCGCACGGCACCGGCACCGTCCTCGGCGACCCGATCGAGGCGCAGGCGCTGCTGGCCACGTACGGGCGGGACCGGCCCGCCGACCGGCCGCTGCTGCTCGGCTCGATCAAGTCGAACATCGGTCACAGCCAGTCCGCCGCGGGCGTGGCCGGTGTGATCAAGATGGTGATGGCGATGCGGCACGGGCTCGTGCCGTCTACCCTGCACGTGGACGAGCCGACGCCGAAGGTGGACTGGTCGGCCGGCGAGGTGTCGCTGGTGACCGAGGCGACGCCGTGGCCGGTGACCGACCGTCCCCGCCGGGCGGCCGTCTCGTCGTTCGGCATCTCCGGCACGAACGCGCACACCATCCTGGAGGAGCCGCCCGCCGCCGAGGCCGCGGCCCCCGTCGACGCCGGCCCGGCCCCCGTCCTGCCGGCGGTGCCCGTGCTGCTGTCCGCCCGGTCGGAGGCCGCGCTGAGGGCGCAGGCGGGTCGCTGGGCCCGGTGGCTGGACGACGATGAGACCCTCCGGCCGGTGGACGTCGGCTGGTCGTCGGTGGTGTCGCGCTCCGCGCTGGAGCACCGCGCGGTCCTCACCGCCACCGACCGTAGGGACCTGCTGGCCGGGCTGCGCGCCCTCGCCGCCGGCCAGCCGTCCGGCGCGGTGGTCGCTGCTCAGGCCGCCGACCGGGGCCCGCTGGCGGTGCTCTTCTCCGGCCAGGGCGCGCAGCGCGCCGGCATGGGCCGGGAGTTGTACGCCGAGTTCCCGGTCTTCGCGACCGCGTTGGACGAGGTGTGCGTGTACCTCGACGCGCTGCTGCCGCGCCCGTTGAAGGAGGTGCTGTTCGCTGCCGAGGGTTCGGCCGAGGCGGAGTTGCTGGATCAGACCGTGTTCACCCAGGCCGGGCTGTTCGCCGTCGAGGTGGCGCTGTTCCGGCTCGTGGGGTCGTACGGTGTGGTGCCGGACTTCGTGGGTGGGCACTCGATCGGTGAGGTCGCGGCCGCGCACGTGGCGGGGGTGTTGTCCCTGGCGGATGCGGCGGCGCTGGTGGCGGCGCGGGGCCGGTTGATGCAGGCGCTGCCCACGGGCGGCGGGATGCTGGCCGTCGCGGCCACCGAGGCCGACGTCCTCGCCACTCTCGACGGCCTCGCCGACGTGGGGATCGCGGCCGTCAACGGGCCCACCTCCGTCGTCGTCTCCGGTGCCGTCGACACCCTCGACGAGGTGGAGCGGCTCTGGCGGGAGCGGGGCGCGCGTACGCGTCGGCTGGCGGTCAGTCACGCGTTCCACAGTCCGTTGATGGAGCCGATGCTTGCCGAGTTCCGGGCGGTCCTGGCCGGGTTGACGTTCTCCGCGCCGGCGTTGCCGGTCGTGTCGAACGTGACCGGCGCGCTCGCCGACGCCGACGAGATCCGCACGGCCGACTACTGGGTGCGTCACGTCCGGCAGGCCGTCCGCTACGCCGACGGCGTCGCCGCGCTGCGGGCCGCCGGCGTGGACACGTTCCTGGAGATCGGCCCGCGCAGCGTACTGACCGCGATGACCCGGGACGTGCTGACCGGACGGGAGCCGGCGGACGCCGACGACGACACCCCCGTCATCGCCGTGCCCGTCCTGCGCGCCGACCGCCCCGAGGCGCGGGCCCTGCTCGCCGCCCTCTCCGAGCTGCACGTCAACGGGGCGCCCGTCGACTGGCCGGCCCTCTACGCCGGCGCCGGCGCGACCCCGGTCGCCCTGCCCACGTACGCGTTCCAGCGGCAGCGCTACTGGCCCGAGCAGATGCCGGTCTCGGTCACCGGCCCGGTCAGCCCCGACGTGGTGGACGTCGAGTTCTGGTCGGCGGTGGAACGCTCCGACGTGGCGGCCCTCGCCGCGCAGTTCGGCGACGACGGGGCGAACGTTCTCGCCCCGGCCCTGCCGGTCCTGTCGTCCTGGCGCAAGGCCCGGCTGCGGGACGCGGTCGTCGACGGCTGGTCGTACCGGGTGGTGTGGAAGCGGACCGCGGCCCCCGCGCCGGTCACCCCGTCCGGCCGCTGGCTGCTTGTCGAACCGGCCGGCGACGCCCCCACGACGCAATGGGCCGAGGCGCTCGCGGGGGCGCTGACCGCCGCCGGCGGCGAGGTGTCCCGGCTGGCGGTGGACCCGACGGCGGAGCGCGAGCAGGTGACGGCGCGGGTGGCCGAGGCCGTGGGGGACACCCCGTTCACCGGGATGGTCTCCCTGCTGGGCCTGCTGGACCGACCGCACCCCGGCCAGCCGGCGGTGCCGCTCGGCACGGCCGCCACCATGACGCTGGTGCAGGCACTGCACGCCGCCGACGTCGCCGCGCCCCTGTGGACGGTGACCCGGGGCGCGGTCGGCACCGGGGACGCGGACCCGGTCCGCAGCGTCGCCCAGGGCGGCCTGTGGGGCCTGGCCCGGGTCGCCGGGCTGGAACACCCGCAGCTCTGGGGCGGCCTCGTCGACCTGCCGGACGGGCCCGACCGGAGCGACTGGGACCACCTGGTGGGCGTCCTGACCGGCGGCGGCCCCGAGGACCAGGTCGCCGTACGGCCCTCGGGCGTCTTCGTGCGCCGACTGGTGCGCGCCACGCCGGCGGCCGTGGGCACCGTCGAGCGCTGGCAGCCGTCGGGCACCGTGCTGATCACCGGCGGCACCGGGGCGCTCGGCGCCCACGTGGCCCGCTGGGCGGCGGCCAACGGGGCCGAGCACCTGGTGCTGACCAGCCGCCGGGGCGAGCACGCTCCCGGCGCGGCGGAACTGCGCGACGAGCTGACCGGGCTCGGCGCCCGGGTGACCCTGGTCGCCGCCGACATGGCCGACCGCGCCCGGGTCGAGGCGCTGCTGCGCGACGTCGACGCCGACCCGGCGCCGCTGACGGCGGTGGTGCACGCCGCCGGGGTGGGCCAGCTGAACATGCTCGCCGACACCGACCTCGCTGGGCTGGCCGCGGTGCTGGACGGCAAGATCGCCGGTGCCGTGCACCTGGACGAGCTGCTGGGCGACCGGCCGCTCGACGCGTTCGTGCTCTTCTCCTCCATCGCCGGCATCTGGGGCAGCGGCGGCCAGGCCGCGTACGCCGCCGGCAACGCCTTCCTCGACGCGCTCGCCGAGCGGCGCCGCGCCCGCGGCCTGGCCGCCACCGCCGTGGCCTGGGGACCCTGGGCCGAGGGCGGCATGGCCAGCGGCGAGGGCCAGGAACTGCTGGCCCGGCGCGGCCTCAGCCCCATGTCGCCGGCCCAGGCCGTGTACGCGCTGCGCAGCGCCGTCGGCCGGGCCGTGCCGTCGGTGACCGTGGCGGACGTCGACTGGTCCCTGTTCACCCCGGCGTTCGCCGCCGCCCGCGCCCGCCCCCTGCTCGACGACATCGCCGAGGCACGCGACGCCCTGCGCGTGGTCGACGCCGAACCGGAGGACACCGCCGGCGGCGGGCTGCGGCAGCACCTGCTGACGCTGCCCCGCGCCGAGCAGGACCGCCACCTGACCGACCTCGTACGCACGCACACCGCCGCCGTGCTCGGCCACTCCGGCACCGACCTGGTCAAGGCGAACCGGGCGTTCAAGGAGCTGGGCTTCGACTCGCTGACCGCCGTCGAGCTGCGCAACCGGCTCGGCGCCGCCACCGGGCTCACCCTGCCCACCACCCTGGTCTTCGACTACCCGAACCCGGCCGCCCTCGCCGACCACCTGTCGGCGACGCTGCGCCTGCACGAGGTCGACACCGTCACCACCTGGGGCCCCGCCGGGCCGGTGGACGACGACCCGATCGTCATCGTCGGCATGAGTTGCCGGTACCCGGGCGGCGTGGCCAACCCGGACGACCTGTGGGACCTGGTCGCCACCGGGCGCGACGGGATCAGCGGCTTCCCCGACGACCGGAACTGGGACATGGGCCGGCTGCTGGCCGTCGACGCCGACGGGCGACCCGTGTCGCACACCCGCGAGGGCGGCTTCGTCGGCGGCGCCACCACGTTCGACCCCGGCTTCTTCGGCATCTCGCCGCGCGAGGCGGTCGCCATGGACCCGCAGCAGCGCCTGCTGCTGGAGGCGTCCTGGGAGGCCGTCGAGCAGGCCGGCATCGACCCGGACGAGCTGCGCGGCAGCCGTACCGGCGTCTTCGTCGGCGCCTCCCCGTCGGGCTACGGCACCACCGACACCCCGGCGGAGCTGGCCGGATACCAGCTCACGGGCGGCGCGCACAGCGTCATTTCCGGCCGGGTGTCGTACACCTTCGGGCTGGAGGGCCCGGCGGTGACGGTCGACACCGCCTGCTCGTCGTCGCTGGTGGCGGTGCACCTGGCCGCCCAGGCGCTGCGCGGCGGCGAGTGCGACATGGCGCTGGCCGGCGGCGTCACCGTCATGGTGACCCCGGGCGCCTTCGTCGAGTTCTCCCGCCAGGGCGGCCTCGCCCCGGACGGGCGCTGCAAGTCCTTCGCCGCCGACGCCGACGGCACCGGCTGGTCGGAGGGCGTCGGCGTGCTGCTGGTCCAGCGGCTCTCCGACGCCCGGCGGCAGGGCCGCCAGGTGCTCGCCGTGATCGCCGGCAGCGCCGTCAACCAGGACGGCGCGTCCAACGGCCTCACCGCCCCCAACGGGCCCGCCCAGCAGCGGGTGATCCGGCAGGCCCTCGCGAACGCCCGCCTGACCACAGCCGACGTGGACGCCGTCGAGGCGCACGGCACGGGTACGACCCTGGGTGACCCCATCGAGGCGCAGGCCCTGCTGGCGACCTACGGCCAGGGCCGCCCCGCCGACCGGCCGTTGCTGCTCGGCTCGATCAAGTCGAACATCGGCCACAGCCAGGCCGCCGCCGGTGTCGCCGGCATGATCAAGATGGTGCAGGCGATGCGGTACGGCCTGCTCCCGCAGACCCTGCACCTCGACGAGCCGACCCCCCACGTGGACTGGACCGCCGGCGCGGTGTCCCTGCTGGCCGAGGCGCGTCCCTGGCCGGCGGTGGACCGGCCGCGCCGGGCCGCCGTGTCGTCGTTCGGCATCAGCGGTACGAACGTCCACCTGATCCTGGAGCAGCCGCCCGCGCCGACCGGCGGGGACGAGCCGGAGGTCGAGGGCGCGCCGTCGCGGACGCCGTCCGTGCTGCCGGTGCTGCTCTCGGCCCGGGACGCGGCCGGGCTGTCGGCGCAGGCCGACCGCTGGGCGCAGTGGCTCGGCGGCACCCGGACCTCGCGCCCGCTCGACGTGGCCTGGTCGTCGGTGGCGTCGCGGTCCGTGCTGGAGCACCGGGCGGTCGTGTCCGGGGCGACCCGCGACGAGCTGCTGGCGGGCCTCGAAGCCGTGGCGGCGGGCGAGCCCTCGGCCGGCGTGCTCACCGGCCCGGGCACTCAGCGCGGCCAGCTCGCCCTGCTCTTCTCCGGTCAGGGCGCGCAGCGCGCCGGGATGGGTCGGGAGTTGTCGGCGGAGTTCCCGGTGTTCGCGGCCGCGTTGGACGAGGTGTGTGCGCAGCTCGATCCGTTGTTGCCGCGTCCGTTGCGGGAGGTGTTGTTCGCTGAGGCGGGCAGCCCCGAGGCGGGGTTGTTGGATCAGACGGTGTTCACGCAGGCCGGGTTGTTCGCGGTCGAGGTGGCGCTGTTCCGTCTGGTGGAGTCGTTCGGGGTCGTGCCGGACATGCTGGCCGGTCATTCGATCGGCGAGGTGACGGCCGCGTACGTGGCCGGGGTGTTGTCCCTGGTCGACGCGTGCGCTCTCGTGGCCGCGCGGGGTCGGTTGATGCAGGCGCTGCCCACGGGTGGCGGGATGCTGGCGGTGGCCGCCGACGAGACTGCGGTGGTGGAGTCTCTCGCGGGCCTGGGCGACCGGGTGGGTATCGCCGCGGTCAACGGCCCTACCGCCGTGGTGGTGTCGGGTGCCGTCGAGGTCCTGGACGAGGTGGAGCGGGTCTGGCGGGAGCGGGGTGCGCGTACGCGTCGGCTGGCGGTGAGCCACGCGTTCCACAGCCCGTTGATGGAGCCGATGCTGGCCGAGTTCCGCACGGTCCTGGACGGGTTGACGTTTGCCGCGCCGTTGCTGCCGGTCGTGTCGAACGTGACCGGTGCCCTCGCTGGCGACGAGATCCGCACCCCGGAGTACTGGGTGCGGCATGTGCGGGAGGCGGTGCGCTTTGCCGACGGGATCACCGCCCTGCGCAATGCAGGGGTCGACACGTTCCTGGAGGTCGGGTCGCAGAGTGTGCTGACCGCGATGGCCGCCGACGTGCTGCCCGCCGACGACGCCGTGCTGGCGGTCGCCGTGCAGCGCCGGGACCGTCCGGAGGCGCAGGCGCTGCTGCACGCCTTGGCGGAGCTGCATGTGCACGGGATGCCGGTGACCTGGCAGTCGTGGTTCGCCGACACCGGCGCGCGCCGGGTCGACCTGCCCACGTACGCCTTCCACCGCGAGCGGTACTGGCTGCCGCCGGCCGGTCAGTCGGCCGACGTCTCCGGGGCCGGCCTCGGCGTGGCGCGGCACCCGCTGCTCGGCGCGGCGGTCTCGGTCGCCGGCGAGGACATGGTCGTGCTGACCGGCCGGCTGTCGGTGTCGACCCACCCGTGGCTCGCCGACCACGTCATCTCCGGCGCCGTGATCGTGCCCGGCACCGCCCTGGTGGACCTCGTCGTCCGGGCGGGCGACGAGGTCGGTGCCTCCCGCGTCCGCGAGCTGACCGTGCTCGCCCCGCTCGTGCTGCCCGCCACCGGCGGCGGAGTACGGGTACAGGTCCGGGTCGGTCCCGTCGACGGGACCGGCAGCCGGTCGGTGACCGTGCACTCCCAGCCCGAGGACGACCCCGAGTCGGGCTGGACCCGGCACGTCGACGGCCTCGTCAACGCCCCCACGGCCGATGAGCCCACGGTGGGCGCGTGGCCGCCGCCCGGCGCGTCCGAGGTGGACGTCACCGGCTGGTACCCGGCGGTGGCCGAGCACGGGCTCTCCTACGGGCCGGTCTTCCGGGGCCTGCGGCGGGCGTGGACCGCCGAGGGCGAGGTGTTCGCCGAGGTCGCCCTCCCCGACGAGGTGCTCGGGGACCCGGCGGGGTTCGGGGTGCACCCGGCACTGCTGGACGCCGCCCTGCACCCCGTCGGGCTGCTGCCCGCCGACGGGGCCGGCGGCGGGGCCCGCGTGCCGTTCGCGTTCGAAGGCGTGCAGGTCCACGCGGTCGGGGCCCGGACGCTCCGGGTCCGCCTCACCGCCACCGGCAACTCCGTGCGGCTGGTCGCCGTCGACGAGACCGGTGTGCCGGTGGTGTCGGTGGACTCGCTGACGCTGCGCGAGCTGACCGGCATGGCGGCGCCGGCCGACGAGGCACACCGGTCCCTGTTCGAGGTGTCCTGGCAACCCGAGCAGATCACCGCGCCCGACGGCGCGTACGGCTGGGCCGTGCTCGGTGACCGGCCGCTCGACGGCGCGCCGCAGCTCCCGGCGTACGCCGAGGTCGCGGCCGTGGCCACGGCGGTGACGGACGGAACGGCCCCCGCCCCCGCGGCGCTGCTGCTGCCCGTCTCCGCGACGGCGCCCGGGGCGGACCTGCCCGACGCGGCGCGGTCGGTCACGGCGGACGTCCTCGGCACGGTGCAGGCCTGGCTGGCCGCCGATGCCCTGGCGGACTCGCGGCTGGTCGTGGTGACCCGTGGCGCGGTGGCCACCGGCCCGACCGACCGCGTCACCGACCTGGCGGGCGCCGCGGTCTGGGGCCTGCTGCGCTCGGCCCAGTCCGAACACCCCGGCCGGATCGTGCTGGCCGACCTCGAACCCGGCGTCGACCTGGACGCCGACCTGCTGGCCCTGCTCGCCGCCGCCACCGACGACCCCGCCCTCGGTGGGCAGCTCGCGGTGCGGACGGGCACGGCGTACCTGCCGCGGCTGGTCCGCGCCACCGGCGACGCGCGCACCCCGGCGACCCTCGGCCGGGGGACCGTCCTCGTCACCGGCGGCACCGGCTCGCTCGGCGCCCTGGTGTCCGAACACCTCGTCACCGCGTACGGCGTGCGCTCGCTGGTGCTGGCGTCCCGCCAGGGCCCGGCGGCCCCCGGCGCCGACGACCTGGTGCAGCGGCTGGCCGCGCTGGGCGCGACCGCCCGGGTGGTCGCCACGGACGTGACCGACCGCGAGCGCGTCGGCGAGCTGGTCCGGGCGATCACCGCCGAGGACCGCCTGGCCGGGGTGGTGCACACCGCCGGCGTCCTCGACGACGGCGTCGTCAGCGGCATCACCGCCGAGCGGCTGGCGGACGTGCTGGCCCCGAAGGTCACGGCCGGCTGGTGGCTGCACGAGGCGACCGCCGAGCTGGACCTCGACCTGTTCGTGCTCTTCTCCTCCGTCGCCGGGGTGCTCGGCTCTCCCGGCCAGGCCGCCTACGCGGCCGGCAACGCCTTCCTGGACGCCCTCGCCGTGCTGCGGGCGCAGCGCGGGCTGCCCGCGGTCAGCCTCGCGTGGGGCATGTGGGACACGGACGGCATGGCCGCGTCGATCAACGACACCGACCGGGCGCGGGTGACCCGGGCCGGTCTGGTCCCGATGACCGCCCCGGTCGGGCTCGGGCTGTGGGACGCCGCCCTGGCCCACGGCGGCGCGGCGCTCGTACCGGCGGTGGTCGACCTGCCCGCCATGCGGGCGCAGACCGCCGCCGGCCGGGTGCCGGTGATGCTGCGGGCCCTGGTGGGACCGGGCACGAAGCGCCGCCGCTCCGGCTCCGGCGCCTGGGTCGACCGGCTGGCCGGGCTCGACCCGCAGGAGGCGCGCACGCAGGTGGCCCTGCTGGTCCGGGGGATGATCGCGCAGGTCCTCGGTCACGGCGGTGCTGAGGCGGTGCCGGCGGACCGGGCATTCCGGGAACTGGGCTTCGACTCGCTTACCGCCGTCGAGCTGCGCAACCGGATCAACGGGGCGACCGGGCTGCGGCTCACGTCGACGCTCGTCTTCGACTACCCGACCCCCGGCGCCCTGTCGGAGCACCTGTACGAGCAGCTGTCCGGCCAGGTCGCCGACCAGCAGCAGGCCGTGCGGGCGACCACCGTCGACGAGCCGATCGCGATCGTGGGCATGGCCTGCCGCTACCCGGGTGGCGTGACGAACCCGCAGCAGTTGTGGGACCTGGTCGCCGCCGGGGCCGACGGCATCGGCGAGTTCCCCACCGACCGGGGCTGGGAACTCGACCGGCTCTTCCACCCCGACCCGGACAACCCCGGCACGTCGTACACCCGGCACGGTGGCTTCCTGTACGGGGCCGCCGAGTTCGACCCGGACTTCTTCGGCATCTCGCCGCGCGAGGCGATTGCGATGGACCCGCAGCAGCGGCTGCTGCTGGAGACCTCGTGGGAGACGTTCGAGTCGGCCGGTCTCGACCCGCAGCGGTTGCGCGGCAGCCGGACCGGCGTGTTCGCCGGCCTGATGTACCACGACTATGCCTCCGGCGTGCAGGACCTGCCCGAGGGCGTGGGCGGTTACCTCGGCACCGGCACCTCCGGCAGCGTGCTGTCCGGTCGGGTGGCGTACACCTTCGGGCTGGAGGGCCCGGCGGTCACCGTGGACACGGCGTGCTCGTCGTCGCTGGTGGCGCTGCACCTCGCGGTGCAGGCGTTGCGCAGCGGCGAGTGCGATCTGGCGCTGGCCGGTGGTGTGACGGTGATGGCGACGCCCGGGACGTTCATCGAGTTCTCGCGGCAGCGTGGCCTGTCGGCCGATGGCCGGTGCAAGTCGTTCGCGGCGTCGGCCGACGGCACCGGCTGGTCCGAGGGCGTCGGCGTGCTGCTCGTGCAGCGCCTCTCCGACGCCCGGCGCGAGGGCCGGCGGGTCCTGGCGGTGGTACGCGGATCGGCGATCAACCAGGACGGCGCGTCCAACGGCCTGACGGCCCCGAACGGTCCCTCACAGCAGCGGGTGATCCGGCAGGCGCTGGCGAACGCGCGGCTCACCACCGCCGACGTGGACGCCGTCGAGGCGCACGGCACCGGCACCACCCTCGGCGACCCGATCGAGGCGCAGGCCCTGCTGGCGACGTACGGGCAGGACCGTCCGGAGGACCGGCCGCTGTGGCTGGGCTCGATCAAGTCGAACATCGGCCACACCCAGGCCGCCGCCGGGGTGGCCGGCATCATCAAGATGATCATGGCGATGCGTCACGGGCTGCTGCCGTCCACGCTGCACGTCGACGAGCCGTCCCCGCACATCGAGTGGAACGCCGGGGCGGTCTCCCTGCTCAGCGAGGCACGCGACTGGCCCGTGGCGGGCCGGCCGCGCCGCGCGGCGGTCTCGTCGTTCGGCGTCAGCGGCACCAACGCGCACGTCATCATCGAGCAGCCCCCCGCCGAGGCGGAGCCCACCCGGGGCGCGGGCGCGCCGACGCCCGCCGCCGAGCGGCTGCCGGCCCCCGTGCTGCTGTCGGCCCGATCCGAGGCCGCCGTCGCGGCCCAGGCGGAGCGCTGGGCCCGCTGGATCGCCGGCGACGAGGAACTGCGCCCCGTCGACATCGGCTGGTCGTCGACCGTCAGCCGGGCCGTGCTGGAGCACCGCGCGGTGGTCACCGCGACGGACCGGGACGAACTGCTGACCGGGCTGCGCGCCCTCGCCGCCGGCGGGTCGGCCGCCACCGTGGTCACCGGCACGGGCGCGACGCGTACGCAGCTGGCGGTGCTCTTCTCCGGCCAGGGCGCGCAGCGCGCCGGGATGGGCCGGGAGTTGTCCGCCCTGTTCCCGGTGTTCGCCGCCGCGCTGGATGAGGTGTGCGCGCAGCTCGACCCCCTGCTGCCGGGTGCGCTGCGGGAGGTGCTGTTCGCCGAGGCGGGCAGCCCCGAGGCGGAGCTGCTGGACCAGACCGTCTTCACGCAGGCCGGTCTGTTCGCGGTCGAGGTGGCGCTGTTCCGCCTCGTGGAGTCGTTCGGGATCGTGCCCGACATGGTGGCCGGCCACTCGATCGGCGAGGTGACGGCCGCGTACGTGGCCGGGGTGCTGTCCCTGGCCGACGCGTGCGCCCTCGTGGCCGCGCGGGGTCGGTTGATGCAGGCGCTGCCGGCCGGTGGCGGGATGCTGGCCGTGGCCGCCGCCGAGGACGCCGTGGCGGAGTCGATCGCCGGGCTGACCGACCGCCTCGGTATCGCGGCCGTCAACGGGCCCACCGCCGTGGTGGTGTCGGGTGCCGTCGAGGCCCTGGACGAGGTGGAGCAGGCCTGGCGGGACCGGGGCGTGCGTACCCGCCGGCTCACCGTCAGCCATGCGTTCCACAGCCCGCTGATGGCGCCGATGCTCGACGAGTTCCGCGCCGTCCTGGCGGGGCTGACGTTCCGGGCGCCGCTGCTGCCGGTGGTGTCGAACCTGACCGGCGCGCTCGCCGACCCGCAGGAGATCACCCGCGCCGAGTACTGGGTGCGGCACGTGCGGGAGGCCGTCCGCTACGCCGACGGCATCGCCGCCCTGCGGGCCACCGGGGTCGACACCTTCCTGGAGATCGGCCCGCAGAGCGTCCTGACCGCGATGAACGCCGACCTGCTCGCCGAGGACGCGCTCGCGGTGGCCGTCCAACGCCGGGACCGGCCCGCCCCGCAGGCACTGCTGCACGCCCTCGCCGACCTGCACGTCCACGGCGTCCCGGTGACCTGGACGCAGTGGTTCACCGACGCCGGCGCCGCGCGGGTCGACCTGCCGACGTACGCCTTCCAGCATCAGCGGTACTGGCTCGGCGCGGGCCAGGCGCGTACCGCCGACGTGTCCGGCGCGGGCCTCGGCGTGGCCGGGCACCCGCTGCTCGGCGCGGCGGTCACCGTCGCCGGCGCGGACATGGTGGTGCTGACCGGCCGGCTGTCCCTCGCCACCCACGCGTGGCTTGCCGACCACGTCGTCTCCGGCGCGGTCATCGTGCCCGGCACCGCCCTGGTGGAGCTGGCCGTCCGGGCCGGCGACGAAGTGGGCGCGTCCCGGGTGCGGGAGCTGACCGTGGCCGCGCCGCTGGTGCTGCCGGAGGCCGGCGCGGTGCGGGTGCAGGTGCGCGTCGGCGCGGCCGACGAGACCGGCACCCGGGTCGTGGCGGTGCACTCGCAGGCCGAGGGCGACCCGGAGGCCGACTGGGTCCACCACGCGGAGGGCGTGCTGGAGCCGGCGACGGCCGACGAGCCGAGCCTGGGGGAGTGGCCCCCGACCGGCGCGTCCGAGCTGGACGTGGCGGGCTGGTACCCGACGCTGGCGGAGCACGGCCTGACGTACGGGCCGGTGTTCCAGGGGCTGCGCCGGGTGTGGACCGCCGGCGACGACGTGTACGCCGAGGTGGCGCTGCCGGACGAGGCGGCGACGGAGGCGGCGCGCTTCGGGGTGCACCCGGCCCTGCTGGACGCCGCCCTGCACCCGATCGGGCTGCTGCCGGGTACGGAGGGTTCGGGCGGGGCGCGGGTGCCGTTCGCGTTCGAGGGTGTGCAGGTGCACGCCTCGGGCGCGCGGGTGCTGCGGGTGCGGCTGTCGCGTACGGGCTCGGCGGTGCGGCTGGTCGCGTGCGACGAGTCGGGCGCGGCCGTGGTCTCGGTCGACTCTCTCGCCCTGCGCGAGCTGACCGGCGTGACCGCGGCGGGCGCGGCGGCCCGCGCGATGTTCGAACTCACCTGGCAGGCCGAGGAGATCGCCGCCACCGGGGACCTCTCCGGGTGGGCGCTGGTCGGCTCGCCGGCAACCGCCGACCTGCCGGCGTACGGCGACGTCGAGGCGCTCGTCGCGGCGGTCGACGCCGGCCGGACGGTCGCACCGAAGGCGCTGCTGCTGCCGCTCGACGCGCCGGAGACGGCCGTCCCCGACGCGGTACGCGCGGCGACCACGGCGGTGCTGGCGGCCGTGCGGTCCTGGCTGGCGGCGGACGTGTTGGCGGAGTCGCGGCTGGTGGTGGTGACCCGGGGTGCGGTGTCGGTTGCTGTGGACGACCGGGTGTCGGACCTGGGCGGTGCGGCGGTGTGGGGTCTGCTGCGTTCGGCGCAGTCGGAGCATCCGGGTCGCATCGTGCTGGCGGACGTCGACGGCGACGTGGACGCCGGGCTGCTGGGTGTGCTGGCCACGGTGGCCGACGAGCCGGTGGCCTTCGGTGGTCAGGTTGCGGTGCGTGCGGGTGGGGTGTTCGTGCCGCGTCTGGTGCGCGCGGTCGCCCCGGCGTCGGTGGAGACGCCGGCGGTCGGTGCCGGTGCGGTGCTGGTTACCGGTGGTACGGGTGCGCTCGGGGCGCTGGTGGCGGAGCACCTGGTGTCGGTGCACGGGGTGCGGTCGCTGGTGCTGGTGTCGCGGCGCGGTCCGGAGGCTGCGGGCGCGGGCGAGTTGTCGGAGCGGTTGTCGGCGCTGGGTGCGTCGGTGCGGGTGGTCGCGTGTGACGTGACGGACCGGGATCAGGTCGGCGCGCTGGTGGCCGAGGTCGCCGCCGGGGGTCGGCTGGCGGGTGTGGTGCACACGGCCGGTGTCCTGGACGACGGGATCGTGGAGGGGCTGACGGCGGAGCGCCTTGCCGGGGTCCTGGCGCCGAAGGTGTCGGCGGGTTGGTTCCTGCACGAGGCGACGTCGTCTCTCGCGCTGGATCTGTTCGTGGTGTTCTCGTCGGTGGCGGGTGTGTTGGGTTCGCCGGGTCAGTCGGCGTATGCGGCGGGTAACGCGTTCCTGGACGGGTTGGCGGTGTACCGGCGGCAGCTCGGCCTGCCGGCGGTCAGCCTGGCGTGGGGCATGTGGGACACCGCCGGTATGGCGGCGTCGATCGAGGAGGCGGACCGGGCGCGCTCCGCGCGGGCCGGCCTGACGCCGATGAGCGCCGAGGTCGGGCTGGAGCTGTTCGACGCCGCCCTGGTGGCGGAGCGGCCGGCGTTGGTGCCGGCCGTGATCGACGTACCGGCGATGCGCGCAGCGCTCGGCGCCGGCCCGGTGCCGGCCATGCTGCGTACCCTGATCGGGTCGACGGCGGCCCGGCGACGGGCCGCGCGGGGCGGCGACTGGGCCAACCAGCTCGCGGGCCTGGCGCCCGACGAGGCGCGGGCCCAGATCGACGTGCTGGTGCGGGGCCTGGTGGCGCAGGTGTTGGGGCACGGTGGTGCGGAGTCGGTGCCGGCGGACCGGGCGTTCCGGGAGCTGGGCTTCGACTCGCTGACGGCGGTGGACCTGCGTAACCGGTTGAACGCGGCCACCGGGCTGCGGCTGGCCTCGACGCTGGTCTTCGACTACCCGACCCCGGCCGTGCTCGTCGACCATCTGCACGAGCAGGTCTCCGGGCAGATCACCGCCCGCCAGACGGCGGTGCGCACCGCCAGCACCGACGAGCCGATCGCGATCGTCGGGATGGCCTGCCGCTACCCCGGTGGCGTCGAGAGCCCGGACCAGCTGTGGGCGTTGCTGGCCGGCGGCGGCGACGGGATCTCGGAGTTCCCCACCGATCGCGGCTGGGACCTGGAGAGCCTGTTCGACCCGGACCCGGAGCACAGCGGCACCTCGTACACGCGCCACGGTGGCTTCCTCTACGGGGCCGCCGACTTCGACCCCGGCTTCTTCGGCATCTCGCCGCGCGAGGCCCTGGCGATGGATCCGCAGCAGCGGTTGCTGCTGGAGGCGTCGTGGGAGTCGTTCGAGTCCGCGGGTCTCGATCCGCAGCGGCTGCGGGGGAGCCGGACGGGTGTCTTCGCCGGCGTCATGTACCACGACTACGCCTCCCGCCTGATGGACCTGCCGCCGGACGCCGAGGGCTTCGTCGGCACGGGCACCTCGGGCAGCGTGCTCTCCGGCCGGGTGGCGTACACGTTCGGCCTCGAAGGCCCGGCGGTCACCGTCGACACCGCCTGTTCCTCCAGCCTCGTCGCGCTGCACCTCGCGGCGCAGGCGTTGCGTTCCGGTGAGTGTGATCTGGCGTTGGCCGGTGGCGTGACGGTGATGGCGACGCCGGGGACGTTCATCGAGTTCTCGCGGCAGCGTGGTCTGTCGCAGGACGGTCGCTGCAAGTCGTTCGCGGCGTCGGCCGACGGCACCGGCTGGTCCGAGGGCGTCGGCGTGCTGCTCGTGGAGCGGCTGTCGGACGCGCGGCGCAACGGGCACCGCGTGCTGGCGGTGGTACGCGGCACGGCCGTGAACCAGGACGGCGCGTCCAACGGTCTGACCGCGCCGAACGGTCCGTCGCAGCAGCGGGTGATCCGGCAGGCCCTCGCGAACGCCCGCCTGACCCCGGCGGACGTGGACGCCGTGGAGGCGCACGGCACGGGCACGACGCTGGGTGACCCGATCGAGGCGCAGGCTCTGCTGGCGACGTACGGGCAGGAGCGCCCGGGGGACCGGCCGCTGTTGTTGGGGTCGGTGAAGTCGAACATCGGGCACACGCAGGCGGCTGCCGGTGTGGCCGGTGTGATCAAGATGGTGCTGGCGATGCGGCACGGCCTGGTGCCGGCGACGCTGCATGTGGACGAGGCGTCGCCGCACGTGGACTGGTCGGCCGGGGCGGTGGCCCTCGCGACCGAGGCGACGCCGTGGCCGGCGGTGGACCGGCCGCGTCGGGCGGCGGTGTCGTCGTTCGGCATCTCCGGCACGAACGCGCACGTGATCATCGAGCAGCCGCCCGCCGAGACGATCGAGGGCGAGATCGTCGCCCGCGACGTGCCGCCGGTCGTACCGGTGCTGCTGTCGGCCCGCGACGCCGCCGCGCTGTCGGCGCAGGCGGGCCGGTGGGCGCGCTGGCTCGCCGCCGAGGAGGCCCCGCGTCCGCTGGACGTGGCCTGGTCCTCCATCACCACCCGGCCCGCGCTGGAGCACCGGGCGGTCGTCACCGTCGCCGACCGGGACGACCTGGTCGCGGCACTGACCGCCCTCGCCGACGGCGACCCCACCGGTACGGTCGTCTCCGGCGCCACCGGCCAACGCGGCCAGCTCGCCCTGCTCTTCTCCGGCCAGGGTGCGCAGCGCGCCGGCATGGGTCGGGAGTTGTCGGCGAAGTTCCCGGTGTTCGCCGCCGCGCTGGACGAGGTGTGTGCGCAGCTCGATCCGCTGCTGCCGCGTCCGCTGCGGGAGGTGTTGTTCGCTGAGGCGGGCAGCCCCGAGGCGGGGTTGTTGGATCAGACGGTGTTCACGCAGGCCGGTCTGTTCGCGGTCGAGGTGGCGCTGTTCCGGTTGGTGGAGTCGTTCGGGATCGTGCCCGACATGCTCGCGGGGCATTCGATCGGCGAGGTGACCGCCGCGCATGTCGCGGGGGTGTTGTCCCTGTCTGACGCGTGCCAGCTCGTGGCCGCGCGGGGTCGGTTGATGCAGGCGCTGCCCACGGGCGGCGGGATGCTGGCCGTGGCCGCCAACGAGACTGCGGTGGCGGAGTCTCTCGCTGGGCTGACCGACCGCGTCGGCATCGCCGCGGTCAACGGCCCTACCGCCGTGGTGGTGTCGGGTGCCGTCGAGGTCCTGGACGAGGTGGAGCGGGTCTGGCGGGACCGGGGCGTGCGCACGCGTCGGCTGGCGGTGAGCCATGCGTTCCACAGCCCGTTGATGGAGCCGATGCTGGCCGAGTTCCGGGCGGTCCTGGACGGGTTGACGTTTGCCGCGCCGTTGCTGCCGGTCGTGTCGAACGTGACCGGGGCGCTGGCTGGCGACGAGATCCGTATCCCGGAGTACTGGGTGCGGCACGTGCGGGAGGCGGTGCGTTTCGCCGACGGGGTGACCGCGCTGCGCGGGGCGGGTGTGGACACGTTCCTGGAGGTCGGGCCGCAGAGTGTGCTGACCGCGATGGCCGCCGACGTGCTGCCCGCCGACGACGCCGTGCTGGCCGTGGCCGTGCAGCGCCGGGACCGTCCGGAGGCGCACGCGCTGCTGCATGCCCTGGCGGAGCTGCACGTGCACGGGATGCCGGTGACCTGGCAGTCGTGGTTCGCCGACACCGGCGCGCGCCGGGTCGACCTGCCCACGTACGCCTTCCAGCACCAGCGCTACTGGCCCGCCGCCAACCGGGCGCGTACGGGCGACGTGTCCGGGGCCGGGCTCGGCCGCACCGGGCATCCGCTGCTCGGCGCGACCGTGGACCTGGCCGGCGACGACGAGATGGTACTGATGGGCCGGCTCTCCCTGGCCACGCACCCGTGGCTGGCCGACCACACGGTCTCCGGGCTGACGCTGGTGCCGGGCACCGCCCTGGTCGAGCTGGCCGTGCGGGCCGGCGACGAGGTGGGCCTCTCCCGGCTGCGGGAGCTGACCATGGCCGCCCCGCTGGCCCTCCCCGGAACGGGCGGCGTGCGGATCCAGGTGCGGGTGTCCACGTCGGAGTCGCCGCAGCGTTCCGTCGCCGTCTACTCCCGCCCCGACGACGACCCCGAGGCGGGCTGGACCCGGCACGCGGAGGGCGTGCTGGAGCCCGCCACCGCCGACGAGCCGGACGCCGTCGCCTGGCCCCCCGCCGGCGCGGCGGAGGTGGACCTGGCGAGCTGGTACCCGACGCTGGCGGAACACGGCCTGACGTACGGGCCGGCCTTCCAGGGGCTCCGGCGTGCCTGGACCAGCGGCGCCGAGGTGTACGCCGAGGTGGTCCTGCCGGACGACGCCGCGACGGAGGCCGCCGGGTTCGGCGTGCACCCGGCGCTGCTGGACGCCGCCCTGCACCCGATCGGGCTGCTGCTCGGTGGCGAGGAGTCGGGCGGGCCACGGGTGCCGTTCGCGTTCGAGGGCGTGCAGGTGCACGCCTCGGGGGCGGGGACCCTGCGGGTGCGCCTGACTCGCGACGGCTCCGGGCTGCGGCTGGCCGCGTACGACGAGGCGGGCGCCCCGGTCGTGTCGGTGGACTCCCTCGTCCTGCGGGAGCTGACCGGCGTGGCCGCGCCGGGCGTGGCCTCGCGGTCGCTGTTCGAGCTGCGGTGGCCGGCCGTGGAGGCCGCGCCCGCCGGGGAGTTTTCCGGATGGGCGCTGGTGACCGGCGGCCGGGAGCTGGTGGCACCCGTCGGAGTGCCCACGTACCCCGATGTGGCGACGGTCGCGGGGGAGGAGTCCGTCCCCCGGACGTTGCTGCTGCCGGTGTTCCCCGCGCCCGGGTCGGCGACGGCGACGCCGGAGTCGGTCCGGGCGGTGACCTCGGACGTGCTGGCGACGGTGCGGTCCTGGCTCGCGGCGGACGCCCTGGCGGACGCCCGGCTCGTGGTGGTGACCCGGGGCGCGGTGTCCGTCGGCGACGACGACCGGGTGACCGACCTGGCCGGTGCGGCGGTGTGGGGTCTGCTGCGGTCGGCGCAGTCGGAGCATCCGGGCCGCATCGTCCTCGCCGACGTCGACGGTGACCCGGATGCCGCGCTGGTGGCCCTGCTGGACGGCGTCCTGCGGGAGCCGGCCGCGACCGGCGGCCAGCTGGCCGTACGCGAGGGCGCGGTCTACTCGCCGCGCCTGGTCCGGGCCGGCATCACGCCCGCGCAGACGCCCAGCCTGGGGGACGGCGCGGTGCTGGTGACCGGTGGTACGGGTGCGCTCGGGGCGCTGGTCGCTGAGCACCTGGTGTCGGTGCACGGGGTGCGGTCGCTGGTGCTGGTGTCGCGGCGCGGTCCGGAGGCCGTAGGCGCTGGTGAGCTGTCGGAGCGGTTGTCGGCGCTGGGTGCGTCGGTGCGGGTGGTCGCGTGTGACGTGACGGACCGGGACCAGGTGTTCGCGCTGGTGGCCGAGGTCGCCGCCGGGGGCCGGCTGGCGGGTGTGGTGCACACGGCCGGTGTCCTGGACGACGGTGTCGTGGAGGGGCTGACGGCGGAGCGCCTTGCCGGGGTCCTGGCGCCGAAGGTGTCGGCGGGTTGGTTCCTGCACGAGGCGACGTCGTCTCTCGCGCTGGATCTGTTCGTGGTGTTCTCGTCGGTGGCGGGTGTGTTGGGTTCGCCGGGTCAGTCGGCGTATGCGGCGGGTAACGCGTTCCTGGACGGGTTGGCGGTGTATCGGCGGCAGCTCGGCCTGCCGGCGGTCAGCCTGGCGTGGGGCATGTGGGACACGCCCGGCATGGGCGCGTCCCTCGACGAGGCGGACCGGGCGCGGTCCGCGCGGGCTGGTCTGACGCCGATGAGCGCCGAGGTCGGGCTGGAGCTGTTCGACGCCGCCCTGGGCGCCGACCGGGCGGCCCTCGTACCGGCCGTGATCGACGTGCCCGCGCTGCGGGCGGCGACCTCCGGCGGCCCCGTGCCGGCCGTGCTGCGCACCCTCATCGGCGTGACCAGCACCCGCCGCCAGGCGGGGCAGGGCGGTGGCGGCTGGGCCGACCGGCTCGCCGGGCTGACCGAGGACGAGGGTCGCGCCCAGGTCGACGTGCTGGTGCGGGGCCTGGTCGCGCAGGTGTTGGGGCACGGCGGTGCGGAGGCGGTGCCGGCGGACCGGGCGTTCCGGGAGTTGGGCTTCGACTCGCTGACGGCGGTGGACCTGCGTAACCGGTTGAACGCGGCCACCGGGCTGCGGCTGGCCTCGACGCTGGTCTTCGACTACCCGACCCCGGCCGTGCTCGCCGACCACCTGTGGTCGGAGTTGGCCGGGGTGCGTCAGTCGACCGCAGGCCCGGTCGCCGGCACGGTCGTCGGCACCGACGAACCGATCGCGATCGTGGGCATGGCCTGCCGCTACCCGGGCGGGGTGGAATCGCCCGACGAACTGTGGGAGCTGCTGGCCGGCGGCGGCGACGGGATCTCCGAGTTCCCGGCGGACCGCGGCTGGGACCTGGAGTCGCTGTTCGACCCGGACCCGAACCGCAGCGGTACGTCGTACACGCGCCACGGTGGTTTCCTGTACGGGGCCGCCGAGTTCGACCCCGCGTTCTTCGGGATCTCGCCGCGTGAGGCCCTGGCGATGGACCCGCAGCAGCGGTTGCTGCTGGAGGCGTCGTGGGAGTCGTTCGAGTCGGCCGGTCTCGATCCGCAGCGGTTGCGGGGCAGCCGGACGGGCGTCTTCGCCGGCGTCATGTACCACGACTACGCCTCCCGGCTCATGGACCTGCCGACCGAGGTGGAGGGCTACGTCGGGACCGGCACCTCCGGCAGCGTGCTGTCCGGTCGGGTCGCCTACACCTTCGGGCTGGAGGGCCCGGCAGTCACCGTGGACACGGCGTGCTCGTCGTCGCTGGTGGCGCTGCACCTCGCCGCGCAGGCGTTGCGTTCCGGTGAGTGCGATCTGGCGCTGGCCGGTGGTGTGACGGTGATGGCGACGCCGGGGACGTTCATCGAGTTCTCGCGGCAGCGCGGGTTGTCGCAGGACGGCCGGTGCAAGTCGTTCGCCGCGTCGGCCGACGGCACCGGCTGGTCGGAGGGCGTCGGCGTGCTGCTCGTGCAGCGCCTCTCCGACGCCCAGCGCGAGGGCCGGCGCATCTACGCGGTCGTGCGGGGCACGGCGGTGAACCAGGACGGCGCGTCGAACGGTCTGACGGCGCCGAACGGTCCGTCGCAGCAGCGGGTGATCCGCCAGGCCCTGGCGAACGCGCGGTTGACCACTGCGGACGTGGACGCCGTGGAGGCGCACGGCACGGGCACGACCCTCGGTGACCCGATCGAGGCGCAGGCTCTTCTGGCGACGTACGGGCAGGAGCGTCCGGGGGATCGGCCGCTGTTGTTGGGGTCGGTGAAGTCGAACATCGGGCACACGCAGGCGGCTGCCGGTGTGGCTGGTGTGATCAAGATGGTCATGGCGATGCGCCACGGCCTGATGCCGCCGACCCTGCACGTGGACGAGCCGTCCCCCCACATCGACTGGACGGCCGGGGCCGTGGCCCTCGCTACCGAGCCCACCCCGTGGCCGGCCGTGGACCGGCCGCGTCGGGCGGCGGTGTCGTCCTTCGGCATCTCCGGCACGAACGCGCACGTGATCATCGAGCAACCGCCCGCCGAGACGATCGAGGGCGAGATCGTCGCCCGCGACGTCCCGCCGGTCGTACCGGTGCTGCTCTCCGCGCGCTCCGACGCGGCCCTGGCCGGCCAGGCCGGCCGGTGGGCGCGCTGGCTCGCCGCCGACGAGGCCCCGCGTCCGCTGGACGTGGCCTGGTCCTCCATCACCACCCGGCCCGCGCTGGAGCAGCGCGCCGTCGCCGTGGTGGCCGACCGGGACGACCTGCTCGCCGCGCTGCGGGCCCTCGACGCGGGTGAGCCCTCCGGGGCCGTCGTGACCGGCTCCACCGCCGTACGCGGCCAGCTCGCGCTGCTCTTCTCCGGCCAGGGTGCGCAGCGCGCCGGCATGGGTCGGGAGTTGTCGGCGAAGTTCCCGGTGTTCGCGGCCGCGTTGGACGAGGTGTGTGCGCAGCTCGATCCGCTGCTGCCGCGTCCGCTGCGGGAGGTGCTGTTCGCGTCGGCGGGTTCCGCCGAGGCGGAGTTGCTGGACCAAACGGTGTTCACGCAGGCCGGTCTGTTCGCGGTCGAGGTGGCGCTGTTCCGCCTCGTCGAGTCGTTGGGGATCGTGCCCGACATGCTCGCTGGGCATTCGATCGGCGAGGTGACCGCCGCGCATGTCGCGGGGGTGTTGTCCCTGGTCGACGCGTGCGCTCTCGTGGCCGCGCGGGGTCGGTTGATGCAGGCGCTGCCCACCGGTGGCGGGATGCTGGCCGTGGCCGCCAACGAGGCCGCGGTGGTGGAGTCTCTCGCGGGCCTGGGCGACCGGGTGGGCATCGCCGCGGTCAACGGCCCTACCGCCGTGGTGGTGTCGGGTGCCGTCGAGGTCCTGGACGAGGTGGAGCGGGTCTGGCGGGAGCGGGGTGCGCGTACGCGTCGGCTGGCGGTGAGCCATGCGTTCCACAGCCCGTTGATGGAGCCGATGCTGGCCGAGTTCCGGGCGGTCCTGGACGGGTTGACGTTTGCCGCGCCGTTGCTGCCGGTCGTGTCAAACGTGACCGGTGCCCTGGCCGGCGACGAGATCCGTACGGCTGACTACTGGGTGCGGCACGTCCGCGAGGCCGTCCGCTTCGCCGACGGGATCACCGGGCTGCGGGCCGCCGGTGTGGACACGTTCCTGGAGGTCGGGCCGCAGAGTGTGCTGACCGCGATGGCCGCCGACGTGCTGCCCGCCGACGACGGTGTGCTGGCCGTGGCCGTGCAGCGCCGGGACCGTCCGGAGGCGCACGCGCTGCTGCACGCCTTGGCGGAGCTGCACGTGCACGGGATGCCGGTGACCTGGCAGTCGTGGTTCGCCGACACCGGCGCGCGCCGGGTGGACCTGCCCACGTACGCCTTCCAGCACCAGCGCTACTGGCCGGAGGGCACGCCGACGAAGCAGGCCGCCCCGGAGGGCGGCGACATCGAGTTCTGGGCCGCCGTCGAGCGTGGCGACCTGGCCGCCCTCGCCGCCGAACTCGGCGACGACACCGAGGACCTGGACGCGCTCGGCCCGGCCCTGCCGCTCCTGGCGCGCTGGCGGCAGCACCGGTCGCGGGACACCGCTCTCGACGGGTGGTCGTACCGGGTCGGGTGGGAGCCGGTGCGGCCGGCCCCGGCGACCCGGTTGTCCGGGCGGTGGCTGGTCGTCACCGTCGACAGCGGCGCCGACGCGGGCGTCGCGAAGACCCTCACCCAGGCGGGCGCCCGGGTGGACACGCTCACCGTGTCGTCCACCCTCGCCCGCGCCGAACTGGGCCTGCGGCTGAGCCGGATCAGCGGGGACGGCTGGGCCGGGGTGCTCTGCGTGCTGCCCCGGCAGGACCGGCCCCTGGCGCACATCCCGGCGGTGCCCGCCGGCGCGGCCGCCCTGCTCACCCTCACCCGGGCGCTCACCGACACCGGCCTGCCGGGACGGGTGTGGGCGCTCAGCCGTACCGCGATGCCGGTCACGGCCGGGGAGCGGGTCGGCGACATCTGGGCGGCCCTGGCCTGGGGCCTGGGCCGGGTCGTCGCCCTCGAACAGCCGGACCGCTGGGGCGGCCTGGTCGACCTGCCCGACCGCGCCGACCGCGGCGCCCGCGCCGGGCTCGTCGCGGTCCTCGCCGACGGCACCCTGGACCAGGTGGCCGTCCGCCGCAACGGCCTCTTCGGCCGGCGGCTGGTGCCGGCCGCGCCGCCCGCCGGGTCGGGTTGGCGCCCCGCCGGGACGGTGCTGGTCACCGGCGGTACGGGTGCGCTGGGTCGGCACGTGGCCCGCTGGTTGCTGGCCAACGGGGCCGGTGAGGTGGTGCTGGCCTCGCGGCGGGGTCCGGCGGCGCCGGGCGCGGCCGAGCTGGTGGCCGAGTTGGGCGCGGTGCGGGTGGTGGCGTGTGACGTCACCGACCGGGCCGCGGTCGACGCGCTCGTGGCGGACCTGCCCGGGCTGACCGCCGTCGTGCACACCGCCGGGGCGTCCGGCGGCACCACCGGGGCGTACGAGGTGACCGACGGCGAGCTGTCGGAGACCCTGGCCGGCAAGGTGCTCGGCGCCGTCAACCTCGACGCCGCCTGCCGGGGCCGGGACCTCGACGCGTTCGTGGTCTTCTCCTCCGTCGCCGGCGTCTGGGGCGGCGGCGGGCAGGCCGGCTACGCGGCCGGCAACGCCCTGCTCGACGCGCTCGTCGCCGCCCGCCGGGCGGCCGGCCTGCCCGCCACCGCCCTGGCCTACGGCCCGTGGGCGGAGGACGGCATGGCCTCCGGCGAGACGGCCGACGGCCTGCGCCGCCGCGGGTTCAGCCCGCTCGCGCCCGACGCCGCCGTCGCGGCGCTCGGCCGCTGGGTGAACGCCCCCGAGGCGGCCCCGGTGATCGTGGACGTCGACTGGTCCCGGTTCGTCACGGCGTTCACCGCCGCGCGGCCGAGCCACCTCTTCGACCGGGTCGCCCCCGTCGTCGCCGAGGAGCCGGAGCGGCCGGAGAGCGCCGCCGCCACCGACGGGCTGCGGGCCAGGCTCGCCACGCTGCCGGCGACCGGCCAGGAGGCGCTGCTCGTCGACCTCGTCCGCGCGGAGGCGGCGGCCGTCCTCGGCCACCCCACCACCGACCAGGTGCCGGCCGGCCGGGCGTTCCGGGAGCTGGGCTTCGACTCCCTCGCCGCCGTGCAGCTGCGCGACCGGCTGGGCCGGGTCACCGGCCTGACCCTGCCGTCGACAGTGGTCTTCGACCACCCGTCGGCGGCGGAACTGGCCCGCTTCCTGCGTACCGAAATCGTCATCGGCGCGGACGGCGGACCGGCCACCGGCGGCGTGGCCTCGGCCCGGCCGCCGGCGGACGAGCCGATCGCGATCGTCTCCATGGCCTGCCGCTTCCCCGGCGGGGTGTCCTCGCCGCAGGAACTGTGGCGGCTGCTGGCCGACGGCGTGGACGCCGTGACGCCGATGCCCACCGACCGGGGCTGGGACCTCGACGCCCTGTTCGACAGCGACCCGGAGCGGGTCGGCACCAGCTACACGCGCAGCGGCGGCTTCCTGCGGGACGTGGCCGGCTTCGACGCCGCGTTCTTCGGGATCAACCCGCGCGAGGCCCTCGCCATGGACCCGCAGCAGCGGCTGCTGCTGCACACCACCTGGGAGGTCTTCGAACGCGCCGGCATCGACCCGCACCGGGTGCGCGGCTCCGCCACCGGCGTCTTCATGGGCACCAACGGGCAGGACTACGCCACGCTGCTGCTGGGCGCCCGCTCGCAGGTGGAGGGCTACCAGGCGACCGGCAACGGCGCGTCGGTGGTCTCCGGCCGCCTGGCCTACTCGTTCGGGCTGCACGGCCCGGCGGTCACCGTCGACACGGCCTGCTCGTCGTCGCTGGTGGCGCTGCACCTGGCCGCGCAGGCCCTGCGCAGCGGCGAGTGCGACCTCGCCCTCGCCGGCGGCGTGACGGTGATGTCGACCCCGGGCGCGTTCCTGGAGTTCTCCCGGCAGCGCGGCCTCGCCGCCGACGGGCGGGTCAAGGCGTTCGCCGAGGCCGCCGACGGCACCGGCTGGGGCGAGGGCGTCGGCGTCCTGCTGCTCCAGCGGCTTTCCGACGCCCAGCGCGACGGCAACCGGATCCTCGCCGTCGTACGGGGCAGCGCCGTCAACCAGGACGGCGCGAGCAACGGCCTCACCGCGCCGAACGGGCCCGCGCAGCAGCGGGTCATCCGGCACGCGCTGGACAACGCCGGCCTCACCCCGGGCGACGTGGACGTCGTCGAGGCGCACGGCACCGGCACCACCCTCGGCGACCCGATCGAGGCGCAGGCGCTGCTGGCGACGTACGGCAGGGACCGCTCCGCCGAGCGGCCGCTGTGGCTCGGGTCGGTGAAGTCGAACATCGGTCACACCCAGGCGGCGGCGGGCGCCGCCAGCCTGATCAAGATGGTGCTGGCCCTGCAACACGGGGTGCTGCCGGCGACCCTGCACGTCGACGCGCCGACCCCGCACGTCGACTGGTCCTCCGGCACGCTGGCGCTGCTCACCGAGGCACGACCGTGGACCACCACGGACGGGCCGCGCCGGGCCGGCGTCTCCTCGTTCGGGATCAGCGGCACCAACGCGCACGTGATCATCGAAGAGGCCCCGCAGCGGCCGGAACCGGTCGCCGCCGACGGGGAAGGGCCCGAGGCGACCGTCGGGCACGGCGACGCGCGACGCGACCACCGCGCCGTGGCCCTGCCGTGGCCGGTCTCCGCCGCCGACCTGCCCGCGCTGCGCGAGCAGGCCGGCCGGCTGGCCGACCGGGTGGCGACGGACGACGACCCCGCCGACCTGGTCGCCTGGGCGCTGGCCGACGGCCGGGCCCACCTCGGCCGGCGGGCCACCGTGGTCGCCGCCGACCGGGAGACCCGGCTGGCCGCGCTGCGGGCGCTGGCCGGCGGCGAGGACCACCCCGCCCTGGTCACCGCCCGACGGCGCGGTGGTGGTCTCGCCGTCCAGTTCTCCGGCCAGGGCGCCCAGCGCCCCGGCGCCGGCCGGCAGCTGTACGACACGTTCGGTGTCTTCGCGGCGGCCCTCGACGAGGTCTGCGCGGCGCTGGACCACCAGCTGCCGCAGCCGCTGAAGCCGGTGCTGTTCGCGGCCGAGGGCAGCGTCGAGGCCGCGCTGCTCGACGAGACGGTGTTCACCCAGGCGGGGCTCTTCGCGCTGGAGGTGGCCCTGTTCCGGCTGGTCGAGTCGTTCGGGGTGGTGCCCGGGCATGTCGCCGGGCACTCCATCGGCGAGATCACCGCCGCGCACGTCGCCGGGGTGCTGTCCCTCGCCGACGCCGCCACGCTGGTGGCCGCCCGGGGCCGGCTCATGCAGGCCCTGCCCGCCGGGGGCGGGATGCTCGCCGTCGCCGCCGACGAGGCGGCCGTGGTCGAGTCCCTCGCCGGGCTGACCGACCGGGTCGGCGTCGCCGCCGTCAACGGTCCCACCGCCGTGGTGCTCGCCGGGGCCCTCGACGCCCTCGACGGGCTGGAGCGGACCTGGCGGGAGCGCGGCGTACGCACCCGCCGGCTGCGGGTCAGCCACGCCTTCCACAGCCCGTTGATGGAGCCGATGCTGGCCGAGTTCCGCGCCGTCCTCGACGGGCTGACGTTCGCCGCGCCGCTGCTGCCGATCGTGTCGAACCTGACCGGACGGCTCGCCGAGCCCGACGAGATCCGTACGCCCGACTACTGGGTGCGCCACGTCCGGGAGGCCGTCCGGTACGCCGACGGGATCACCGCGCTACGCGACGCGGGCGTCGACACCTTCCTGGAGCTCGGCCCGCAGGCGGTGCTGACCGCGATGACCGCCGGCCTGCTGCCCGGCGACGACGACGGGACGGCCGTGGCGGCGCTGCGCGCCGGCGTCGACGAGCCGGCCGCCCTGCTCGCCGCGCTGGCCGTCGTGGACGGCACCGGTCGGGACGTCGACTGGGCGGCGGTGCTCGCCGTGCTGGCCGGCCCCCGTCCGGATCCCCGCCGGCTGCCCGAGCTGCCCACGTACGCGTTCCGGCCGCAGCGCTACTGGCCGACCCTCGACGCGGCGCCGACGCCGGCCGCCGACCCGGTCGACGACGCGTTCTGGCGGGCCGTCACCGACGGCGACCTCAGCCGCCTCGGCCTCGACCCGGACCAGCCGATGCGCGAGCTGCTGCCGGAACTCGAGTCGTGGCGGCGCCGCCAGCACCTCGACGGCACCCTGGCCGGCTGGCGGTACCGGGTCACCTGGGAGCGCCGGGCGCTGACCGGCGCCGACCCCGGCACGTGGCTGGTGGTGGCCCCGCCGCACCAGGTCACCGACCGGGTGCTCGCCGCCCTCACGGCCGGCGCCGCCACGGTGCACCTGCTGACCGTCGACCCGGCCACGGCCACCCGCGACGGCCTGGCCGCCGACCTCGACCGGCTCGCCGCCGCGCACCAGCCGACGGCGCTGCTCTCCCTGCTGGCGCTGGACGAGGCGCCGCACCCGGAGCAGACCGCGCTGCCGACCGGCCTGGCGGCGAACCTGCTGCTCGTGCAGGCGCACACCCGCCGTTCCGGCCCGCCCGTGCCGCTGTGGCTGGCCACCACCGGCGCCGTCGCCGTGGACGACGAACCGGTCGCGCACCCGACGCAGGCCACCACGTGGGGCCTCGGCCTCGTCGCCGCGCTGGAGCACCCCCGGCACGTCGGCGGAGTCGTCGACCTGCCGGCGGGCCCGGCCGAGGCGGCGTACGCGGCCCTGGCCGCAGCCCTGGTCAACGTCGACGGGGAGGACCAGCTCGCCGTCCGGGAGGCCGGCGTGCACGCCCGACGCCTGGTCCGCGACACCGGGCGGCCGGCGACGGGCGGCGGGTACCGGCCGAACGGCACCGTCCTGCTCACCGGCGGGGCCGGGGCGCTCGCCCGGCACACCACGGACTGGCTGGGCCGCCAGGGCGCGGAGGTGCTCCCGCTGGCGGAGCCGGCGACGGGCAAGCTCGGTGACCTGATGGAGCAGCTCGCCACCGAGAGCCGGCCGGTGACGGCGCTCGTGCACGTGCCGGCGGAGACCGGGTCGGTGCCGCTGGCCGAGCTGACCCTCGCCGGCCTGGCCGCCGACCTGGCCGCGACCGTCGGCGACGTCCCGAGGTACGCCGACGAGCTGGCGCACCGGCCGCTCGACGCGTTCGTGCTCTGCACCTCCACCACGGGGGTGTGGGGCGCGGGCGGCCGGGCCGGCCAGTCCGCCGGCGACGCGCTGCTGCACGCGCTCGCGGCGAACCGGCGGCACGGCGGACTGGCCGCGACCGCCGTGGCGTGGGGCCCGTGGAGCGACGACCCCGAGTCGCCCGAGCTGGCGCAGCTGCGCCGGCGGGGCCTGCCGGGCCTGCCCCCGGAGCTGGCCGTCGAGGCGTTCGGGCAGGCGCTGCGCGCGGAGACGGAACTCGTGGTCGCCGACGTGCGCTGGGACCGGTTCGTGCCGACGTTCGCGTCGATGCGGCCGTGCCCGCTGCTGACCGGCGTCCCCGAGGCGGGCGCGGCGATGCCCGCCGACGACGACCGCCAGCCGGCGGACGACGAGGCGGCGACCGCGCTGCGGGAGCGGCTGCGCCCGCTGAGCCCCGGCGAGCGGGAGGGCGTCCTCGTCGAACTCGTGGGCAACCTGGCGGCGGCCGTGCTCGGCCACCCCGGGGGCGGGGGGCTGGAGCCCGACCGGGCGTTCCGTGAGGTCGGCTTCGACTCGATGACGGCCGTGGAGCTGCGCAACCGGCTCCGCGCCGCCACCGGCGTCCAGCTGCCAGCGGGCGTGGTGTTCGACTACCCGACGCCGGCGGCGCTCGCCCGGCACCTGCGCGACCAGCTCGTCGAGGACGGCGCCGCCGCGGCGGCCCCGCTGCTCGCCGAGCTGGAGCGGCTCGACGGCGTCTTCGCGGCCGACGCACCGGACCGGCTGACCCGGCAGAAGCTGCTGGTGCAGTTGCAGGCGTTCGTCGCCCGGTGGGGCGACGAACGTGGTCCCGTCGAGGAGAAGCCGGCCACGCACACCCTCGACGACGCCACCGACGCCGAGATCTTCGATTTCATCCACCGCGAGCTGGGCGGCCCCGGCGGCAGCCTGCCGGGGCTGTAGGAACGGGTCGGCGCGACCGTCGTCGGCGGTCGCGCCGACCCGTGCTGGTCGGTCGGGGCGCCGCACCCGCCCGGCCACGGCCCGCGAGGACGGTGCGCCGGAGCGTTTCAGCAGGGCGCCAGCGCTGACGCCGCGGACCTCGACCAGGGTGTGGTGGTCAGAACACGAGTTCCTCGGCCACCAGTGAGCTCTCGCGGAGCAGTTCCTCGTCCCGGTGCGGCACGGCGTAGCGGCGTTCGCGGATCAGCGCCAGGAACTCGTCGGGCAGGGCCACCCGGTGCCGGTGGACGTGGTACGCCAGGTCGTCGCGCCACAGCCAGTCACCGTCGGTGCGGATCGTCGACCCGTTCATGACCTGTCGCGTCGAGTCGAACGGGTCGTCGGCCAGGTCCATCATGTCGATGAGGACGTAGCCGCCCTTGAGGTAGCGGACGACCTCGTCGACATCCGGCAGCTCCTCGGCGGAGACGTTGTCGAAGATGCTCTCCTGGACCAGGCCCAGGCCGACGGGTCCCAGCTCGCGGAACATCCCGGCGAACCGCAACGCCGGCTTACCCATCGGTCCCCCCGCCGGGATAGAAGGTCACCCACTGGCCGCCGTTCCTGATCCGAGGAACCTGCCCCGCTGGACCATACCGGTTCACACCGACCGCGTCGGTGGGTGCCATGACGGTCACCCCCAGCGCGTCCGCGACCTGCTGGGCCGGCGGCGCGACCCCCGCGTCGGGCGCCACGGTGCCCGAGTGGCAGGACACCAGGCGCACCGGGCCGCCGCCGTAGTGCGGATTGCCGCGGATCGCCTCGGCGATCTGCGCCGGGTGGGTGTAGTTCGACGGATGGGCGGCGCCGTCCGCCCCGACGACGCCCGGCCGGAAGAGCCCGTTGCGCTCACCATGCACCACGACGTCGTGGTGGCCGGGCTCGGGTGCGACGGCGTCGAAGTTCCGTAGGGTCGACTCGTCGTAGCCGATCGCCGTGGCGCCGGGGCGGTGGTAGACCGGGTCGCCGCCGGCGAGGTGCGAGTCCGGCGGCCGGATCGGCGACTGCGGGTGCGCGCGGGCATCGGCCCAGTCCGACCTGCGGCCCATCGGATCCGTCGTCGCCGGTATTCCCATGAGGGCGTTGAGCACCTGTGGGAAGAACACGGCGAACGCCGTGTAAGCGGCGAGGGCGGCGGCACCGAGCACCGCAGCCGCGGCGATGCCGACGGCGGGGACCGCTCCGTAGCAGCCGGCGAGGCTGTCGGCCATCCCGCCACAGTCGATGGGTACGCCCTCGGCCAGCACCTCGACCGACACCGCCGCAGACATGGCCTCCCCATCCGAACGTCGGAATCGAGCCACGTGACGGCGCGAGCGCGTGCACCTGGGGGACCGTCGCTTCGGGTTAGGCTAGGTTAACCCACCACCGTGGACGGAGGAAGCCGTGTCAGACGGGGCCGCGCCCACGGGAGACGGGGCCGCGCCCACGGAAGACGACCTTCCGGTGCGCGTGATGACGGTCCTCGGCCTGATCGCGGTGATCGTCGTCCTCGCCTCGGCCGGCGTCCTGGCCGTGTCCTGGCCGGGCACCCCACAACGTTCTCCAGCCTTGGCGATCCGGCTGCACGCGTACGACCTGGCGACCGCGCGCATCGTCGATCGACCGCAGCAGAGATTCCGACAGGGGCAGATTCCGGCCGCCACCATCGACGAGGGTGCGGCCGGGTCAGCAGCCACGCGACCCGCGCGGGCGAGCTGGTACGACGCCTTCGGCCACCGGACCAACAGCGTGGACCTGCCGGATCTCGACGACCTGCGGGCCAGGCCGGTGCCGTTGAGCGCCACCTCCGCCGTGCCCGCGGGGACCTACCAGTTCGTGTTGGCCACCGTCCGGAGGGACCGGGCGGAGGAGGTGCTCGCCTGGGTGCACGTGGAGATCGAGCGATGACGGAGACGACCACGCAGCCGAGCGGTGCCCCGCCGCCCCGGCCGGTGGTACCGGACCCGGTGGTGGCGGACCCGGCAGCGCCGGCTGCGTACCGGCTCGACCGGCTCGGCGCCGCGCTCACCACCGGTGAGGCGCTGCTGGTGATGATCGCCGTGGCGTCGCTGGTCGCCGTCATCCGCGACGACGGCACGGGGGTACGCGTCCTCGGCATGGTCAGCCTCGGGGCCGCCGGCGTCTCGCTCTTCGTCGCCTGCATCGCCGCCGTCGTCGTCGCCACGACCTCCGCCACGGGTGGCTCGCCGCGTAGCCGCTTCAGGACCTGGGCCGTCGGCGGTGCACTGGCGTTCGCCGCGCCGGCCCTGCTGATCCTGCTTCTCACCCTCCTACAGGTGGGAATCGCCTGGCGGGGCGCGCTGCTGAGCATCCCGACGACCCTCTTCGCGCTGTGGACGTTCCGCCGGATGCAGCGCAACCGCAAGCCACCGTGGCGACTGGTCGTGGCCGCCTTCGCCTGGGGCCTGTTCGTCGCCGCCTACTTCGCCCAGATGGTCGAGGGCGTCCTGCACGTCGTCATCACGGCGGAGCTCATGCCGGGCACCGCGTCGATCGTCAGTCACGCGGCCGCCGCCGCGGTCCCCGAGGAGTTGGGCAAGGGCGCGGGGGTCCTCGTGGTCGTCCTGCTCGCCTGGCGGCGCGTCGACGGCATGCTCGGTGGCATCGTCATCGGCGCCTGCGTCGGAATCGGCTTCCAGTTCGCCGAGTCCATGTCCTACATGACCGGGGATTTCGGCACCGTGCTCTACCAGCACTGGTACCGGCAGGTCACCGGGCTCCTGGTCAGCCATGCCACCTACACGGGGATCATCGGCGCCGGCATCGGACTCGCCATGCAGTTCCGCGACTGGCGACGGCGGGCAGTCTGCGTTGGCAGCGGCTTCGTCGTCGCCATCGCGGCCCACCTGATCTGGGACGTCTTTGCAATGGGCCGCCTGTACTGGGAGTCCGACAATTCCACGCTCCAGTTGTTCGTTGTGCAGCCGCTGAACCTCATCGTTCTCAAGGGGCCGGCGTTCGCCATCCTGCTGTTTCTCGTCGTCATCGCCCTGCGTCAGGAAACCAGGTCGCTGCATCGGCAGCTCCGGGGTGAGGCGTCCGACCCGCGCGGCGCGATCACCCGGGCCGAGGTGCCCGTACTGGTGAATCCGTCGCTGCGTCTCCGGATGCGGCTACAGGCGCTCCTGCGTGGTGACCGTCCGGCCTACACGCGGATGAAGCGTCTGCACTCCGCGCAACTGGACCTGGCATTCGTCAGATGGCGCCGCCACCGGGGCGACCCACCGCCGCCGGGGACCGAAGACACGCTGCGGCGGCGGATTCACGATCTGAAGACCGAACGCCCTCCGGTCCCGCCGGCCGCCAACCAGCGGTAACTCCGGCCCGGGCAGGGAATCTGGCCGTCCCCAGTGGAGCTGTGCCACACTGCCCGGGTGACGCTGCCTCCGACGTCCGGCGGTCCTGACGACCAGGGTGTTGCTCCACCGGGACCCGGTAGCGCACCGCCACCGCCACCGCCACCGCCACCGCTGCCACCGCCCGCGCCGCCGAAGAACAACGGACCTCTCATCATCGGTGTCATCGCCGGGGTGCTGGCGCTGTGCCTGCTCGGGACCTGCGTGGTCGCGGCCGGTGCGCTGGTCGTCACCAACAGGGGCGACGACCGCCGACCGACGGCCGTCGCGGACGAAACCGCTCCTGTGCTGTCGCCGACGACACCCCCACCACCGTCCACGCGGGAGACGTACTCTCCGCCTGCGGCGCCGCCCACGACCGAGGCGGCCCCACCACCGCCGCCCGCGAAGATCGGGCAGTGCATCGTCGTCAGCGAGGACGGCGACTTCCGGGGTGTCGGCAATTGCAACGGCACGCGGGGCACCTATCGGGTGGTGTCGGTGGACTACGACCAGGGCGCGTGCGCCGATCCCAAGTCCGCGTACATCGGGGAGGACGGCTACCGCCTGTGTCTCGAGCGCCATCTGGTGCGCAACTACTGCTACAAATTTCCAAAGGGCAATGGCTGGATCGTCGGCGCGTCGAAGTGCAAGGCGAAGGGCACGGTGCACATCGTCGACATCGTCCCGGGGGCGACCAACGACAGAAACTGCACGCGGGACTACCGATGGAACCGCTGGTACCGGTTCACGCACCCGACTGTCGTCTATTGCGTGATGCAGTATTAGCGGATTTCCGTGACGATTCCACTGTCAAGGCTCGGAGCCGTCGGCCCGGTGATGACGACAGCGCCGGTCGCTTCGCGGCACACGTGACGGCCCATTTCGCGGCGTCGCGGGCGGTGGTCGACGGCGGTTCCAGCGGGGCAGTCGCCCACCGCTGATCTCCCGGCATTCCGGTGGGCGCTCTGGCCGCCCTGCGCGGGATCCGCGCGGCCCGGCTCGCAGGTGGGGCGTGTCCCGGCGGTCGACCGTCCCGGGCCGCGGGCCAGCCCGTGACCCGGTGGCCACGCCACACCGGCGCCGAACCAGCGGTACGAGGTCCGCCACGGCGCGTACACCTCGGGCGGCATCCCGCCCGGGGCCCGGTCCGGACCGTCGCATGGCCGGCATCGAGGTGGTCGGCGAGCCGGACGACGGCGGGGCGGCCCACCGGACCCCGTCGGCGATCTGCCGTTTCGTCCGATATGGCGGACGCCCTCCGCCCGACACCCGCAGGCGGGACGAGCCGCAGCCTCGCCCACCGGGCGTCGTGCGCGCCATGGCCGCGTAGCCGCTACCCTGGCGTCAGGACTCCGGTCGGTCGTCGATTCCCTCGGTGGCTAACCGATCTGCCGGCGTGCCGCTCTTATCGATCACCGCCACGCGGGGCCCACCTCCCCGCCCGGCAGTCCCTAACGAAACACGGGCTAGGGGCACCCGTAGGGGCAGGCTAGGGGTTGTGACCGCAGTCCGGCGACAATTACCTTTCGTCCGGCGCGTAAGACCTGGTGGGGGCTGAAACGCTTTTTGTCTGGCAATTCGTGGTCGGCTGAATGGGCTTAGATCTTCGCGGCTTGTGGCGTCTGTGGACGGTATTGGGTCGCCTGTTTCTTTCCGGCCCGAAGAGGTGGCGTCAATGGCGACTGAAGATACGCTCCGGGAGTACCTGAAATGGGTGACGGCGGACCTTCACCAGACCAGGAGGAAGCTCGGCGAGCTTGAGGCGGCCAACCGGGAGCCGATCGCCATCGTCGGCATGGCCTGCCGGTTCCCGGGCGGGGTGGGCTCGCCCGAGGAGCTGTGGGAGCTCGTCGACTCCCGCCGCGACGCCTTCTCCGCGTTCCCCGCCGACCGTGGCTGGGACCTGGCGCGGCTGTTCCACCCGGACCCCGACCACCCCGGCACGTCGTACGTCGCCGAGGGCGGCTTCATCGACTCCGCCACCGAGTTCGACGCCGCGTTCTTCGGCATCTCGCCGCGCGAGGCGCTCGCCATGGACCCGCAGCAGCGGCTGCTGCTGGAGGCCGCCTGGGAGGCGTTCGAGCACGCCGGGCTCGACCCCTCGGCGCTGCGCGGCCACCAGGTGGGGGTGTTCGCCAGCACCACCGGCCAGGACTACGTGGGCCTGCTCCAGCAGCCGCCGCCCGGCACCGAGGGCTACATCCTCACCGGCACCGCGGCCAGCGTCGTGTCCGGCCGGATCTCGTACGCGCTCGGCATCGAGGGCCCCGCCGTCACCGTCGACACCGCCTGCTCGTCGTCGCTGGTCGCGTTGCACCTGGCCTGCCAGGCGCTGCGGCAGGGGGAGTGCACCCTGGCGCTCGCCGGCGGGGCCACCGTCATGTCCACCCCGTCCGCCTTCATCGGCTTCAGCCGCCAGCGCGGCCTGGCCATGGACGGCCGGGTCAAGTCGTTCGCCGCCGCCGCCGACGGCACCGCCTGGGGCGAGGGGGTCGGCCTGCTGCTCGTCGAGCGGCTCTCCGACGCACGGCGCAACGGCCACCCCGTCCTCGCCGTCGTACGCGGCAGCGCGGTCAACCAGGACGGCGCGAGCAACGGGCTGACCGCCCCCAACGGACCGTCCCAGCAGCGGGTCGTGCTCCAGGCGCTGGCCAGCGCCCGGCTCGCGCCCGAGCAGGTCGACGTCGTGGAGGCGCACGGCACCGGCACCACCCTCGGCGACCCCATCGAGGCCCAGGCGCTGCTGTCGACGTACGGGCAGGGCCGGCAGCCGGACCGGCCGCTCTGGCTCGGCTCGGTCAAGTCGAACATCGGGCACACCCAGGCCGCCGCCGGCGTGGCCGGGGTGATCAAGATGGTGATGGCGCTGCGGCACGAGACCGTGCCGGCGACGCTGCACGTCGACGCGCCCACCCCCAACGTGGACTGGACGGCCGGGGCGGTGTCGCTGGCGACCGAGCCGCAGCCGTGGCCCGCCGGGGAGCAGCCCCGCCGCGCGGGCATCTCCTCCTTCGGCATGAGCGGCACCAACGCCCACGTGATCATCGAGGAGGCGCCCGCCGCCGACCCGGCCGCGGTGGACGCCCCGGACGGTGCCGCCGCCGAGACCGACGCGGGCACCGTGCCGGCCGCCGCCGACACCGCCTGCGTCGACGGGGCCGGCCTCGTGCCGGTGCTGGTCTCCGCCCGCGACGCCGAGTCCCTGGCCGCGCAGGCGACCCGCTGGGCCGAATGGCTCGACGGCCGCCCCGAGCTGCGGCTGACCGACGTCGGCTGGTCGTCGGCGCGTACCCGGGCCAGCCTCGAACACCGGGCCGTGCTGCTCGCCGCCGACCGCGCCGGCCTGGCCGACGGCCTGCGTGCGCTCGCCACCGGCGGCGACGCCCCGGGCCTGGTCACCGGCGCCGGCCCGCGCGGCGGCAAGCTCGCGTTCCTCTTCTCCGGCCAGGGCGCGCAGCGCAGCGGCATGGGCCGTGAGCTGGCCGCCGCGTTCCCCGTCTTCGGCCGGGCGCTTGCCGAGGTCTGCGCCGAGCTGGACCGGCACCTGCCCCGCCCGCTCACGCCGGTGCTCTTCGCGCCCGAGGGCGACGAGGCCGCCGGGCTGCTCAACCAGACCCTCTACACCCAGGCCGGCCTGTTCGCCGTCGAGGTCGCGCTGTTCCGGCTCCTGGAGAGCTGGGGGATCGTCCCGGACGTCCTGCTCGGCCACTCGATCGGTGAGCTCTCCGCCGCGCACGCGGCCGGCGTGCTGTCGCTGCCCGACGCCGCCACCCTCGTCGCCGCCCGGGGCCGGCTGATGCAGGCCCTGCCGGCCGGCGGCGCGATGCTGGCCGTCCAGCTCCCCGCCGACGCCGTCCGGGCCGCCCTGGCCGGCGTCGAGGACCGGGTCGCCGTGGCCGCCGTCAACGGGCCCACCGCCGTGGTCGTCTCCGGCGCGGCCGACGCCGTCGAGGAACTCGAACGCCGCTGGGCCGACCAGGGCGTACGCACCAGGCCGCTGCGGGTCAGCCACGCCTTCCACAGCCCGCTGATGGAACCCATGCTCGCCGAGTTCGCCGCCGTGGTGCGCGGGCTGGAACTGCACCCGCCGACGCTGCCGATCGTGTCCAACCTGACCGGCACGGTCGCCGACCCCGACGAGATCCGCACCGCCGACTACTGGGTCCGGCACGTGCGGGAGGCCGTCCGGTTCGCCGACGGCGTCGACCAGCTGCGCGTCCTCGGTGTGCGTACGTTCCTGGAGGTCGGCCCCAGCGGCGTGCTCACCGCGCTGGCCCGCGACGTCCTGACCGCCGCTGGCGCCGACGACGACACCGCCGCCGTGGCGCTGCTGCGCCGCGACCGCCCCGAGCCCGCCTCCGCCCTCAACGCCCTCGCCGAGCTGCACGTCGGCGGGGTCGAGGTCGGCTGGGCGGAGCTGTTCGCCGGCGCCGACACCGCGCGGGTGCCCCTGCCCGCGTACGCCTTCCGCCGGCAGCGCTTCTGGCCCGAGCCGCCGCCCGCCGCCCCCGACAGCGTGGCGGCGGACGGCGACGACGAGTTCTGGACCGCCCTGGAGCAGGCGGACGCCGACACGCTGCGCGGTGAGCTGGGCGACGACGACGAGCAGGTCCGGGCGCTGCTGCCGGCCCTGCCCGTGCTCACCTCCTGGCGCCGCTCCCGGCGGGAACGCTCGCTGGTGGACGGCTGGTCGTACCACGTGACCTGGCAGCCCGTGCCGGTCGGGGACGGCGACGGCCCGGCGGGCCGCTGGCTGGTCGTGCTGCCGGCCGACGACGCGCCGGCGTGGGCCGACGGCCTGGCCGGGCTCTTCGGCGACGACGAGCCGCTGGTGCTGCGCGTCGGCGCGGCGGACCTCGACCGCGCGGCGCTCGCCGCCCGGCTGCGGGACATCCTCGACGGCCGGCCGGTCGACGGCGTGCTCGCCGTGGTCGCCGGCCAGGACCGGCTGCTGGCCGAGCACCCCGGGGTGACCCTCGCCGCGGCCAGCACCCTGGCCCTGGTCCAGGCGATGACCGACCTGGACCTGGTGGCGCCGCTGTGGTGCGTCACCAGCGGCGCGGTGGCGGCGGCCCCGGGCGACCGGGTCGCGCACCCGTTGCAGACCGAGGTCTGGGGCCTCGGCCGCGCGGCGGCCGTCGAGCAGCCGCACCGTTGGGGCGGCCTGGTCGACCTGCCGGCCACCGTCGACGACGCCACCACCCGGCGGCTCGCCGCCGTGCTGGCCGGTCACGTCGGCGAGGACCAGGTGGCCGTGCGGCCCGGCGGGACCTGGGCCCGCCGGCTCACCCCGGCCCCGCCCGCGGCGGACGAGCCCTCCGCCGGGGACTGGTGCTCCGGCGCCGTCCTGGTCACCGGCGGCACCGGTGCCCTCGGCGGCCACGTCACCCGCTGGCTGCTCGGCCGTGGCGCCGGGCGGGTGGTCCTGGCCAGCCGCCGGGGCACCGCCGCCCCGGGCGTGGCGGACCTGCTCGACCGGTACGGCGCCGACGGGCGGGTCACCGTCGCCACCTGCGACGTCACCGACCGGAGCTCCGTGGCGGAACTGGTGGACGCGCTGCCCGACCTGACCGCGGTCGTGCACGCCGCCGGCACCGACCAGCTCACCCCACTGACCGACACCACCCTCGACGAGTTCTCCCACGTCGTCGCGGGCAAGGTGCTCGGCGCCCTGCATCTCGACGCCTGCCTCGCCGAGCGCGACCTCGGCGCGTTCGTCATGTTCTCCTCCATCTCCGGCGTGTGGGGCAGCGCCGGGCAGTGCGCCTACGGCGCCGGCAACTCCCTGCTGGACGCCCTGGCCGTCAACCGGCGCGACCGGGGCCTGCCGGCCACCGCCGTCTCCTGGACGGCCTGGGGCGGCGAACACGGCATGGCCGCCGAGAACGTGGCCACCGAGCAGCTCAACCGGATGGGCCTGCCGCCGATCGACCCGGAGAAGGCGCTCGTCGCGCTCGACCGGGCGCTGCGCCGCCCCACGCCCTGCGTGACCGTCGCCGACGTCGACTGGACCCGGTTCCACCCCGCGTTCACCGTGGCCCGGCCCAGCCCGTTCCTGGGCGGCGTGCCGCAGGTGCGGGCGCTCGTCGCGCAGGAGGAGGAGGCCGCCGCGCCCACGGGCGGGGTCGCCGCGCCGCTGCGTCACCTCGCGGCGCTGCCGGCGGCGGAGCAGGAGCGGGAGCTGCTGCGGCTGGTCAACGAGCAGACCGCAGCGGTGCTCGGGCACGCCACGCCCGACGAGCTGCGCGGACGCCCGTTCAAGGACCTCGGCTTCGACTCGCTGACCGCCGTGGACTTCCGGGGACGGCTGAACGCGGCCACCGGCCTGCGGCTGCCCACCACGCTGGTCTTCGACTACCCCACCCCCGCCGAACTGGCCGCGCACCTGCGCGAGCTGGTCTCCGGCGCCGCCCCGGCCGACGCCCCGCAGACCGTCGTCGTCGACGCCGACGAGCCCGTCGCGATCGTCGGGATGGCCTGCCGCTACCCGGGCGGCGTCGACGGGCCGGAGGCGTTCTGGCGGCTGGTCGCCGACGGGGTGGACGCCATCTCGCCGTTCCCCACCGACCGGGGCTGGGAGATCCCCGAGCCGGCGGAGGGGACGCACCCCCCGGCGGGCGGCTTCCTCTACGACGTGGCGGACTTCGACCCCGCCTTCTTCGAGATCTCGCCCCGCGAGGCCCTCGCCATGGACCCGCAGCAGCGGCTCGCCCTGGAGACGTCCTGGGAGGCGCTGGAGCGGGCCGGAGTGGACCCGGCGACGCTGCGCGGCACCCGCACGGGCGTCTTCGTGGGCGCCTCCACCTCCGGCTACGGCACCGGGCTGACCGAGGTCCCCGAGGGCGTCGAGGGCTACCTGATGACCGGCGCCGCGCACAGCGTGATCTCCGGCCGGGTCGCGTACGCCCTCGGGCTGGAGGGACCCGCCGTCACCGTCGACACCGCCTGCTCCTCGTCGCTGGTGGCGTTGCACCTCGCCGGGGCGGCGCTGCGGCGCGGCGAGTGCGACCTGGCGCTGGCCGGCGGCGTGGCCGTGATGGCCACCCCCACGGCGTTCCAGGAGTTCTCCCGCCAGGGCGGCCTCGCCTCCGACGGGCGGTGCAAGTCCTTCGCCGCCACGGCGGACGGCACCGGCTGGTCCGAGGGCGTCGGCATGCTGCTCGTGCAGCGGCTCTCCGACGCCCAGCGGCAGGGCCGCCGCGTCCTCGCCGTCGTACGCGGCTCCGCCGTGAACTCCGACGGCGCGTCGAACGGCCTGACCGCCCCCAACGGCCCCTCCCAGCAGCGGGTGATCCGGCAGGCGCTCGCCAGCGCCCGGCTGGCGGTCACCGACGTGGACGTCGTCGAGGCCCACGGCACCGGCACCGTCCTCGGCGACCCGATCGAGGCGCAGGCGCTGCTGGCGACGTACGGGCAGGACCGGGGCGACGCGGGCCCGCTGCTGCTGGGCTCGGTCAAGTCGAACATGGGCCACGCGCAGGCCGCCGCCGGCGTGGCCGGCGTGATCAAGATGGTGCTGGCCATGCGGGAGGGCACCGTCCCGGCGACGCTGCACGTGGACGAGCCGTCGCCGCACATCGACTGGTCGGCCGGCGACGTGGAGCTGGTGACCCGGTCCCGGCCGTGGCCGGCGGTCGACCGGCCCCGCCGCGCGGCGGTCTCCTCGTTCGGGATCTCCGGCACCAACGCCCACGTGGTCGTCGAGCTGCCCACCGACGCGCCCGCCGACGCCGAGGCGGCCGACGCCCCGACGCCGCCGGCCGCTGGTGCGGAGGCGCGGGAACGCGCCGCCGGGCTGGTCGCCACCGACGTGGTGGTGTGGCCGGTCTCGGCCCGTTCGACCTCGGCCCTGGCCGCGCAGGCGTCCCGGCTGGCCCGGCACCTGCGGGCCCACCCCGGGCTCGCCCCGGCGGCGGTCGGCTGGTCCCTCGTCGCGACCCGCTCGGCGTTCGACCGGCGCGCCGCGGTGCTCGGCGCGACCCCCGGCGAGCTGCTGGCCGGCCTGGACGCGCTCGCCGCCGGCACCCCGGCCGGCAACGTGCTGACCGGCACCGTCGCCAACCACGGCGCCGGCCCGGTGTTCGTCTTCCCGGGCGCCGCCCCGGCGGGCGCGGCGGCCGGACTCGTGGGCCGCTGCCCGGTCTTCGACGACGCCCTCGCCGAGTGCCGGCAGGCCCTCGCCCCCTGGGTCGACGTCGACCCGGCCGCCCTGCTGACCGGCGCGGACGCCTCCTGGGGCGAGCGGCCGGAGCTGGCCCGGCCCGTGCGGTTCGCCGTCGGGGTGGCGCTCGCCGCCGTCTGGCGGCACGCCGGGCTCACCCCGGCCGCGGTCGTCGGCGACGGCGACGGCGAGGTCGTGGCCGCCCACGTGGCGGGCCTGCTGTCCCTGTCCGACGCCGCCCGGACGGTGGCGCTGCGGGCCCGGGCCGCCGCCGGCGAGTTGGACCCCGAGGGTCTCCGCGCCGGCCTGGCGGGGATCGCGCCGCAGCCGGGGACCGCCCGGCTGGCCTCCACACTCACCGGCGACTGGGCCGACCCGGCCCGCCTCGGTGTCGACCACTGGGCCGTGCTCGGGACCGGTGGTCCGTCGGCCGCCGAACCGGCAGCCGGCGGGGACACGGGAGCGGAGCAGCTGGACGCCGCCCTGCGCGCCGCCGTCGCGGCCGGACACGTGACCTTCGTGGAGATCTCGCCGGAGCCGGCACTGACCGACCGGGTCGCCGCCGTCCTCGACGCGACCGGCGTCACCGGCCACGTCCTGGGCACCCTCGCCGGGTCGGACGACGCCGCCACCCGGCTGCTGACCGGCCTCGCCACCGCGTACACCCTCGGTCTGGCGGTGGACCACCGCCGGCTGCTGCCCGAGGCCGAGCCGGTCGACCTGCCCACGTACGCCTTCGACCGGAACCGCTACTGGCTGGAGCGCACCGGCGCCCACCGCTCGGTCCTGCCGGCCGTGGGCCTCGACGTCGTCGACCACCCGTTGCTCAGCGCGGTGGTCGACCTGCCCGGCGACGAGGGGCTGCTGTTCACCGGCCGGATCACCCTCGCCACCCACCCGTGGCTGGCCGACCACGCCGTGCTGGGCACGGTGCTGCTGCCCGGGACGGCGCTGGTGGAGCTGGCGTCCTGGACCGGCCGGCAGGCTGGCGCGGCGACCGTCGCCGAGCTGAACCTGGAGGCGCCGCTGGCGATCCCCACCGGGGGAGGGATCGACCTGCGGGTCCGTGTCGGCCCGCCGGACGAGACCGGGCACCGGCCCGTCGCCATCCACACCCGGCGCGACGACGACACCGGAGCCGACGGTTCCCGCGCCTGGCAGCGGCACGCCTCCGGCCAACTCGCCGACACCGTCGACCCGGAGCCCGCTCCGGCCGCCGTGTGGCCGCCCGCCGACGCCGAGCCGATCGCCCTCGACGGGCTCTACGCCCGGCTCGCCGCCCAGGGCTACCACTACGGCCCCGCTTTCCGGGCGCTGCGCGCCGCCTGGCGGTCGGGCCCGGACATCCTCGCCGAGGTCGCCCTGGACGCCGACGCGTCCACCGACACCACGGCCTTCTCGGTGCACCCGGCCCTGATGGACGCGGCGCTGCACGCCATCGGCGCCAGCGCCACGGCCGGCGCCACCGACGCCACCGCCAGCGACCCCGCCGGTGGCGCGTCGGGCACCGAGGGCGGCCCCGACATCCGCCCCGGCCTGCCGTTCACCTGGTCGGGCGTGACCATCCGGCCCACCCGCGCCCGCGAGCTGCGGATCCGGCTGCGCGCCACCGACGCCTCGTCCGTGGCCCTGACCATCACCGACACCGGCGCCACCCCGGTCGCCTCCGTCGACGGTCTGGTCCTGCGGCCCATCTCCGGCGAGCAGCTCAGCGCCGCCCGCCGGTCGGCCAGCCGGTCCCTGCACCGCCTCGACTGGGTCGCCCCCGCCACCGGCCGCGCCGACGGCACGTCCCGGCTCGTCGCCCTCGGCGACGACTGGCCCGGCGCCGACCGGCACCCGGACCTCTCCGCGCTGGTCGCCGAGGTGCGCGCGGGCGCTCCGGTGCCCGACGCGGTGCTGGTGACCTGCGCCGGACCGGCCGCCGACGAGCCGCACCCCGCCGCCCAGGCGCACCGGGTCGCCCACCGCATGCTCGCGCTGGCCCAGCAGTGGCTCGCCGAGGAATCCCTCACCGCCGCCCGGCTGGTGGTGGTCACCCGCGGCGCGGTCCGGGTCGACCCGGACGAGCGGATCGCCGACGTGCCGGCCGCCACCGCCTGGGGCCTGCTGCGCTCCGCCCAGTCGGAGAACCCCGACCGGGTCGTGCTCCTCGACGTCGACGACGACGCTTCGGCCGCCGCGCTGCTGCCGGCGGCCCTGGCCACCGGCGAACCCCAGCTCGCGGTACGCGCCGGCCAGCTCCGGGTGCCCCGGCTGACCCGGCTCGGCCCGCCTCCGGCCGAGGCGTCCGGCCCCGACCTGGCCGCCGGCACCGTCCTGGTGACCGGGGCGACCGGCCTGCTCGGGCGGCTCGTGGCGCGGCGGCTGGTGACCCGCCACGACGTACGGCACCTGCTGCTGGTCAGCCGCAGCGGGGCGGACGCCCCGGGCGTCGCCGCGCTGGTCGACGAGCTGGCCGGACTGGGCGCCACCGCCCGGGTGGTCGCCTGCGACGTCACCGACCGCGAGGCGCTCGCACTGCTGGTCGACCAGCTCCCCGCCGACCTGCCGCTGACCGGCGTGGTGCACGCGGCCGGGGTGCTCGACGACGGCGTCCTGCCCGCGCTCACCCCGGACCGCTTCGACACCGTGCTGCGCCCGAAGGTCGACGCGGCCTGGCACCTGCACGAGCTGACCGAGAAGCTGGACCTGGCCGCGTTCGTGCTCTTCTCCTCGGCGGCCGGCCTTTTCGGCGGCCCCGGGCAGGCCAACCACGCGGCGGCGAACTGCTTCCTCGACGCCCTCGCCCAGCACCGGCGCGACCGGGGACTCCCGGCGCTCTCGCTGGCCTGGGGACCGTGGGTCAACGACACCGGCGACGGCCAGACCGGGCACGTCGACGAGGCCCGGATGAACCGGGGCGGCTTCGTCCCGCTCGGCGCCGACGAGGGCATGGACCTGTTCAGCGAGGCGCTGCGCTTCGCCGAGCCGGTGGTCGTACCGGTCAACCTGGACCTGGCTCTGATCGGCCGGCACGGGCCGGCGGCGGTGCCGCCGGTGCTGCGGTCGCTGGTCCGGCCGGCGACGACCGGCGCGGTACGGGCCGCCGAACGCGATCCGGCCGAGGCGCTGCGGGAGACCCTCGCCGCCACGGCGGAGGCCGACCGCGACCAGGTGCTCTCCGACCTGGTCCGCACCCACGCCGCCGCGGTCCTCGGCTACGCGTCGATCCGCTCGATCGACGTCGAGCGCGGCTTCGTCGAGCTGGGCTTCGACTCGCTGACCGCCGTCGAGTTCCGCAACCGGCTCAACGCGGCCACCGGGCTGCGGCTGCCGTCCACGCTGATCTACGACCGGCCGACCACGGCCGCGCTGGTCGAGTACCTGCGGGGCGCGCTGCTGGCGGAGCGGAGCACGTCCGCGCTGACGGTGCTCGGCGAGCTGAACAAGCTGGAGCACGCCATGCGGGCGGTGGCCTCCGCCGACACCGACCGGGCCGCCGTCGGTGCCCGGCTGCGTGAACTGCTCTCCCTGTGGACCTACACCGAGTCCGGTGCGGACTCCGCCGCCGACGAGGGCGCCAGCCTCGAGTCGGCCTCCGCCGAGGAGATCTTCAGCCTGCTGGACGAAGAGTTCGGCTCGGCCTGATCCGGCATGTCGCACACCTCGAACCCCGATACGGAGTGGCCCGATGCCCACTGAGGCAGAGTTCCTCGACTACCTCCGGCGTGCGACTGCCGACCTGCGCGACGCGCGTCGGCGGGTGCGCGAGGTGGAGGCCAAGGACCGCGAGCCGATGGCCGTCATCGGGATGGCGTGTCGGTTCCCGGGCGGCGTGTCCAGCCCGGCGGAGCTGTGGGACCTCGTCGACCGGGGCGGCGACGGGGTGGGCGACTTCCCGGCCGACCGGGGCTGGGACCTGGAGCGGCTCTTCAACGTCGACCCGGACAACCCGGGCACGTCGACCAGCAGCCAGGGTGGCTTCCTCTACGACGCGCCGCAGTTCGACCCGGGCTTCTTCGGCATCAGCCCCCGCGAGGCCCTGGCGATGGACCCGCACCAGCGGCTGCTGCTGGAGACCTCCTGGGAGGCGTTCGAGCACGCCGGCATCGACCCGCAGCGGCTGCGCGGCAGCCGGACCGGCGTCTTCGCCGGGGTGATGTACCACGACTACGCGTCGCGGGTGCTGGACCTGCCCGACGGCGTCGAGGGCTACATCGGCACCGGCAACTCCGGCAGCGTGGTGTCCGGGCGGGTGGCGTACACCTTCGGGCTGGAGGGCCCGGCGGTCACGGTCGACACGGCCTGCTCGTCGTCGCTGGTCGCCGTGCACCTCGCGACGCAGGCGCTGCGCCAGCGCGACTGCGACTTCGCGCTCGCCGGCGGCGTGACGGTCATGTCCACCCCGGGCACCTTCGCCGACTTCTCCCGCCAGCGGGGCCTGGCCTCGGACGGCCGGTGCAAGTCGTTCGCCGCCGCCGCCGACGGCACCGGCTGGTCCGAGGGCGTCGGCGTGCTGCTGTTGCAGCGGCTCTCCGACGCCCGCCGCGACGGCCGGCGCATCCTCGCCGTGGTCCGGGGCAGCGCCGTCAACCAGGACGGCGCCAGCAGCGGGCTCACCGCCCCGAACGGCCCGTCGCAGGAGCGGGTGATCCGGCAGGCCCTCGCGAACGCCCGGCTGTCCCCGGCCGACGTCGACGTGGTCGAGGCGCACGGCACCGGCACCACCCTCGGCGACCCGATCGAGGCGCAGGCGCTGCTGGCCACGTACGGGCAGGACCGGGGCGAGGGCGGGCCGCTCTGGCTGGGCTCCGTCAAGTCGAACCTGGGCCACACCCAGGCCGCCGCGGGCGCCGCCGGACTGATCAAGATGATCGAGGCGATCCGGCACCGGACCATGCCCGCCACCCTGCACGTCGACGAGCCGTCCCCGCACATCGACTGGTCCGCCGGGCAGGTGTCGCTGCTGACCGAGGCGCGCCCGTGGTCGGCCACCGACCGGCCGCGCCGGGCCGCCGTGTCGTCGTTCGGCATCAGCGGTACGAACGCGCACGTCATCCTGGAGGAGGCGCCCGTCGACGACGCCCCGTCCACGGACGAGGCCCCGTCCGCCGCCGACGCGCCGGTGACGCTCCCGCTCGCCCCGGTGTTCCTCTCCGCCCGTACGCCCGAGGCGCTGGCCGGGCAGGCCGGCCGCTGGGCCGACCACCTCGCCCGCGTCGACTCCCTGCGCCCGGTGGACGTCGCGGCCTCCTCGGTCAACCGCGCGGGGCTCGAACACCGCGCGGTCGTCCTGGCCGGCGACGCGGACGACCTGCTCGCCGGGCTGCGGGCCCTCGCCGCCGGCGAGCCGACCGGCACCGTCACCACCGGCGCGTCGGCCCCGCGCGGCCGGGTGGCCTTCCTCTTCTCCGGCCAGGGCGCGCAGCGCGCCGGCATGGGTCGCGAGCTGTACGCGGCCTTCCCGGTCTTCGCCGCAGCCCTGGACGAGGCGTGCGGGCACCTGGACCCGCTGCTGCCGCGCCCGCTGCGCGAGGTGCTGTTCGCCGGGGCGGGCACGCCCGAGGCGGAGCTGCTGGACCAGACGGTCTTCACCCAGGCGGGCCTGTTCGCCGTCGAGGTGGCGCTGTTCCGGCTCGTCGAGTCGCTCGGTGTCGCGCCGGACCTGGTGGCCGGGCACTCCATCGGCGAGATCGCGGCGGCGCACGTGGCGGGCGTGCTCTCCCTGGCCGACGCGTGCGCGCTGGTCACCGCTCGCGGCAGGCTCATGCAGGCCCTGCCGGCGGGCGGCGGCATGCTCGCCGTGGCGGCCGACGAGGCCGCCGTTGCCGCCTCCCTGGCGGGGCTGACCGGCCGGCTGGACGTGGCCGCCGTGAACGGCCCCGCCGCCGTGGTGGTGGCGGGCGACGTCGAGGCCCTCGACGAGGTGCAGCGGGTGTGGTCCGAGCGCGGCGTGCAGACCCGCCGGCTGCGGGTCAGCCACGCCTTCCACAGCGCCCGGATGGACCCGATGCTGGCCGAGTTCGCGGCCGTCGCCGAGGGGCTGACGTTCCGGCCGCCGACGATCCCGGTGGTGTCGAACCTGACCGGCCGCGTCGCCGACGCCGACCAGCTCTGCGACCCGGGCTACTGGGTGCGCCACGTACGCGGCACCGTGCGCTTCGCCGACGCCGTCGACTGCCTGGGCGCCGAGGAGGTCGACACCTACCTGGAGGTGGGGCCGAACGGCGTCCTGACCGCCATGGCCCAGAACTGCCTCGCCGAGCGGGCGGAGGACGACACCGCGCCCCTGCTGGCCCCGGTGTCGCGCCACGACCGGCCCGAGCCGCAGGCCCTCCTGGAGGCCCTCGCGCTGCTGCACGTGCACGGTGTGACCGTCGGCTGGGCCGACCTGCTCGACCGGGCCGGCGGCCGGCACCTGGACCTGCCGACGTACGCCTTCCAGCACCAGCGCTACTGGCTGGAGCCGGCGGGCCGCTGGACGGACGTCTCCGGGGCCGGCCTCGGCGCGGCCGGGCACCCGCTGCTCGGCGCGGCCGTCTCCGTGGCCGGCGAGGACATGGTGGTGCTGACCGGTCGCCTGTCCACGTCGACGCACGCGTGGCTCGCCGACCACTCGGTCTCCGGCGTGGTGATCGTGCCGGGCGCCGCCCTGGTGGAGCTGGCGGTGCGGGCGGGCGACGAGGTGGGCGCGTCGCGGGTGCGGGAGCTGACCGTGGCCGCGCCGCTGGTGCTGCCGGAGGCGGGCGCGGTGCGGGTGCAGGTGCGCGTCGGCGCGGCCGACGAGTCGGGCACCCGGTCGGTGACCGTGCACTCCCAGCCGGAGGAGGCCGTCGACCCGGAGTGGGTCCGGCACGCGGAGGGTGCGCTGGAGCCGGCGACGGCCGACGAGCCGAGCCTGGGGGAGTGGCCGCCGACCGGCGCGTCCGAGCTGGACGTGGCGGGCTGGTACCCGACGCTGGCGGAGCACGGCCTGACGTACGGGCCGGTGTTCCGGGGGCTGCGCCGGGTGTGGACGACCGGCGGCGACGAGGTGTTCGCCGAGGTGGCGTTGCCGGACGAGGCGGCGACGGAGGCGGCGCGCTTCGGGGTGCACCCGGCCCTGCTGGACGCCGCCCTGCACCCGATCGGGCTGCTGCCGGGTACGGAGGGTTCGGGCGGGGCGCGGGTGCCGTTCGCGTTCGAGGGTGTGCAGGTGCACGCCTCGGGCGCGCGGGTGCTGCGGGTGCGGCTGTCGCGTACGGGCTCGGCGGTGCGGCTGGTCGCGTGCGACGAGTCGGGCGCGGCAGTGGTGTCGGTGGACTCCCTGGCGCTGCGGGAACTGACCGGGGTGTCGTCGTCTCCGGACGCGTCGGCCCGGTCGCTGTTCGAGGTCGCCTGGCAGGCCCAGGAGGTCACCCCGGCCGGGGACGTCTCCGGGTGGGCGCTGGTGGGCTCGCCCGCCGCCGCCGACCTGCCGGCGTACGCCGACGTCGAGGCGGTGACCGCGTCCGCCGGGCCGTCGGGCGTGACGCCGCGCCTGCTGCTGGTGCCGGCGGGCAGCCTGTGCCGACCCGACCACGCCGGGACGGAGACCCTCCCGGTCCACGGCGAGGCGCACGACGAGGACGCCGCCGCCGACAACGACCCCGAGGCGGTACGCGCGGCGACCACGGCGGTGCTGGCGACCGTGCGGTCCTGGCTGGCGGCGGACGTGTTGGCGGAGTCGCGGCTGGTGGTGGTGACCCGGGGCGCGGTGTCGGTGGGTGCCGAGGACCGGGTGACGGATCTGGGTGCTGCGGCGGTGTGGGGTCTGCTGCGTTCGGCGCAGTCGGAGCATCCGGGTCGCATCGTGCTGGCGGACGTCGACGGCGACGTGGACGCCGGGCTGCTGGCCGTCCTGGCGGCAGTGGCCGACGAACCGGTGGCCTTCGGCGGTCAGGTTGCCGTGCGTGCGGGTGGGGTGTTCGTGCCGCGTCTGGTGCGCGCGGTCGCCCCGGCGTCGGTGGAGACGCCGGCGGTCGGTGCCGGTGCGGTGCTGGTGACCGGTGGTACGGGTGCGCTCGGGGCGCTGGTCGCTGAGCACCTGGTGTCGGTGCACGGGGTGCGGTCGCTGGTGCTGGTGTCGCGGCGTGGCCCGGAGGCCGTAGGCGCTGGTGAGCTGTCGGAGCGGTTGTCGGCGCTGGGTGCGTCGGTGCGGGTGGTCGCGTGTGACGTGACGGACCGGGATCAGGTGTTCGCGCTGGTGGCCGAGGTCGCCGCCGGGGGCCGGCTGGCGGGTGTGGTGCACACGGCCGGTGTCCTGGACGACGGTGTCGTGGAGGGGCTGACGGCGGAGCGTCTGGCGGGGGTGTTGGCGCCGAAGGTGTCGGCGGGTTGGTTCCTGCACGAGGCGACGTCGTCTCTCGCGCTGGATCTGTTCGTGGTGTTCTCGTCGGTGGCGGGTGTGTTGGGTTCGCCGGGTCAGTCGGCGTATGCGGCGGGTAACGCGTTCCTGGACGGGTTGGCGGTGTATCGGCGGCAGCTCGGCCTGCCGGCGGTCAGCCTGGCGTGGGGCATGTGGGACACGCCCGGCATGGGCGCGTCCCTCGACGAGGCGGACCGGGCGCGATCGACCCGGGGCGGCGTCACCGCGATGAGCGCCGAGACCGGGCTGCGGCTGTTCGACGCCGCCCTAACCGCCGACCGGCCGGCCCTGGTACCCGCCGTGATCGACCTGGCCGCCCTCCGGGCCGCGGCCGGCGCCGGCCTGGTGCCGCCGATGCTCCGCAACCTGATCGGTACGACCACGACACGCCGCCAGGCGGGACAGGGCACCACCTGGGCGACCCGCCTCAGCGGCCTCGCCGCCGACGAGGCGCGGGCCCAGATCGACGTGCTGGTACGCGGCCTCGTCGCGCAGGTGCTCGGGCACGGCGGCGCGGAGGCCGTGCCGGCCGACCGGGCGTTCCGGGAGCTGGGCTTCGACTCGCTCACCGCCGTCGACCTGCGCAACCGCGTCAACGCGGCCACCGGCCTCCGGCTGCCCTCGACGCTGGTGTTCGACTACCCGACGCCCCAGGCGCTCGCCGCCCACGTGCACGCCGAACTGGCCGGCGCAGCCGGCGGCACCGCCGCTCCGGGCGCGCGGACCACCACCCGGGTCGACGAGCCGCTCGCCATCGTCGGCATGGCCTGCCGCTACCCCGGCGGCGTCGAGACGCCCGACCAGTTGTGGGCGCTGCTGGCCGCCGGCGGGGAGGGGATCGGGGAGTTCCCCACCGACCGGGGCTGGGACCTGGACAGCCTGTTCGACCCCGACCCCGACCACCCCGGCACGTCGTACACGCGCCACGGCGGTTTCCTGTACGGCGCCAGCGAGTTCGACCCCGCGTTCTTCGGGATCTCGCCGCGCGAGGCCCTGGCGATGGATCCGCAGCAGCGGTTGCTGCTGGAGGCGTCCTGGGAGTCGTTCGAGTCGGCCGGGCTGGACCCGTCGCGGCTGCGGGGCAGCCGCACGGGTGTCTTCGCCGGCGTCATGTACCACGACTACGCGTCGCAGCTCATGGAGCTGGCCGGCGAGGTCGAGGGCTACGTCGGCACCGGCAACTCGGGCAGCGTGCTGTCCGGGCGGGTTGCCTACACGTTCGGCCTCGAAGGCCCGGCCGTCACCGTCGACACCGCCTGTTCCTCCAGCCTCGTCGCGCTGCACCTCGCGGCGCAGGCGTTGCGTTCCGGTGAGTGCGATCTGGCGCTGGCCGGTGGTGTGACGGTGATGGCGACGCCCGGGACGTTCATCGAGTTCTCCCGTCAGCGTGGCCTGTCGGCCGACGGCCGGTGCAAGTCGTTCGCGGCGTCGGCCGACGGCACCGGCTGGTCCGAGGGCGTCGGCGTGCTGCTCGTGCAGCGCCTCTCCGACGCCCAGCGGGAAGGCCGGCGCATCCACGCCGTGCTGCGGGGCACGGCCGTGAACCAGGACGGCGCGTCGAACGGCCTGACGGCGCCGAACGGTCCGTCGCAGCAGCGGGTGATCCACCAGGCCCTCGCGAACGCCCGCCTGACGCCGGCGGACGTGGACGCCGTGGAGGCGCACGGCACCGGCACCACCCTCGGTGACCCGATCGAGGCGCAGGCGTTGCTGGCCACGTACGGGCAGGAGCGTCCCGTCGACCGGCCGCTGCTGCTGGGGTCGGTGAAGTCGAACATCGGGCACACGCAGGCCGCTGCCGGTGTGGCCGGTGTGATCAAGATGGTCATGGCGATGCGCCACGGCGTCGTCCCGGCGACGCTGCACGTGGACGAGGCGTCGCCGCACGTCGACTGGACGGCCGGGGCGGTGGCCCTCACCACCGAGCCCACCCCGTGGCCGGCCGTGGACCGGCCGCGCCGGGCGGCGGTGTCGTCGTTCGGCATTTCCGGCACCAACGCGCACGTGATCATCGAGCAGCCGCCCGCCGAGCCGATCGACGCACGCGCCGCCGACCGTCCGCGCGCCGGCGTCGTACCCCTGGTGCTCTCCGCCGTGGACGCCCCGGCGCTGCGCGAACAGGCGGCCCGGCTGGGCGCGCACCTCGCGGCGCACCCGGAGTTGGAACCGGCCGACGTCGCGCACGCCCTGGCGACCACCCGGGCAGCGTTCGGGCACCGCGCCGTCGTCCTCGGCCGCGACACCGTCGGCCTGACGCGGGCCCTGGAGTCGCTCCGCCTCGGCGAGGCCACCCCCGACACGGTCACCGGCACCGCGCTGCGCGGCGGTGACCCGGTCCTCGTCTTCCCCGGTCACGGCGACCCGTGGCCCGCCACGGCGGTCGAGCTGCTGGACCGGTCGCCGGAGTTCGCCGCCGCGATCGCCGCCTGCGAGGCGGCCCTCGCACCACACGTGGACTGGTCGCTCACCGCCGTGCTGCGCGGCGCGGACGGCGCCCCGCCCGCGACGGACCCCCGGGTGACGCACCCCGTCCGGTGGGCCGTGGCGGTCTCGCTGGCCCGCTGGTGGCGCTCGCTCGGCGTCCGGCCCGCCGCCGTGGTCGGGCACGCCCACGGCGAGGTCGCGGCCGCCTGCGTGGCCGGCGCGCTGTCGCTGGAGGACGCGGCGAGGACGATCGCCCTCGGCAGCCGGGCCGACGCCGACCCGGACGCGCTGGCCGGGACCACCCTCGGGGCGGCCGAGGTGCCGCTGTACTCGGCCGTGACCGGCGGACGGGTCGACACCGACGGCCTCGACGCCGCCCGCTGGTACCGGGGGCTGGCCGACGGCGTCGACGTCGACCCCGTCGTGCGCGCCCTGCTCGACGAGGGCCACCAGGTCCTCGTCGAGGCCGCCGCCGGGCCCGTGCTCGCCGCCCGGATGCGGGAGACCGCGCAGGCCGCCGACGCCGTCGTGGTGGCCGCCGCCGACACCGACGCCGGCGGTTGGCCCCGGATGCTGACCGTCCTCGCCGGGCTGCACGTGCACGGCGTGCCCGTGGACTGGACGGCCATCCTGGGCGCCCGCACCGGCCCGCCGGTGGAGCTGCCGACGTACGCCTTCCAGCGCCAGCGGTACTGGCCGCAGCCGCAGGTCACGACCGGCCCCGCCCCCGCCGGCCAGGACGAGGCGGACCGGCACTTCTGGGAGGCCGTGGAACGCGCCGACCCGCAGGCGTTGGCCGCCGCAATGCGGATCGACGAGACGGCGGCCAGGTCCCTCGACCCCGCGCTGCCGCTGCTCTCCTCGTGGCGCCGACGCCGCCGCGACGAGTCCACCGTGGACTCCTGGCGCTACCGGGTGACCTGGAAACCGGTGACCGTCGCGCCGGAGGCCACCCTCTCCGGCGCCTGGCTGCTGCTGGTGCCGGCGGACGGCGCCGCGCGCCCCCTGGCCGACGGCGTCGCCCGGGCCCTCACCGAGGGCGGGGCCGAGGTCGTCCGGATCGACGTGCCGGAGACGGACCGGCAGGCGCTGGCCGAGCGGCTGGCGCGTACCGGAGCCGTCGCCGGCGTGCTCTCCCTGCTCGGCCTGGACGACGTCGCGCACCCGGCCCACCCGGTGGTGCCGGCGGGCCTCGCCGGCACGTACGCCCTGGTCCAGGCCCTCGGCGACGCCGGTGTCACCGCTCCCCTGTGGTGCGCCACCACCGGCGCGGTCTCCACCGGCCGGGCCGATCCGCTCGACCGCCCCCGCCAGGCGATGCTCTGGGGCCTCGGCCGGGTGGTCGCCCTCGAACACCCGGACCGCTGGGGCGGCCTCGTCGACCTGCCCACCGAGCTGGACGCCCGGGACCGGGGCCGCCTCGTGGCGGTGCTGGCCGGCGTCGACGCCGAGGACCAGCTGGCGCTGCGCCCCTCCGGGGTGTTCGCCCGGCGACTGGTCCGGGCCCGCGCCGAGCGCACCGCGACGGGGGACTGGCGTCCCGCCAGCGGCGCCGTCCTGGTCACCGGCGGCCTCGGGTCGATCGGGGCCCAGGTGGCGCGCTGGCTGGCCCGCGAGGGCGTCGGCGAGCTCGTGCTGACCGGCCGCCAGGGCCCCGCCACGCCCGGCGCCGACGAACTGGCGGACGAACTGCGCACCGCCGGCGCCACCGTCACCGTGGCCGCCTGCGACGTCGCCGACCCCGCCGCCGTGCGGGCCCTCGTCGAGCGGCTCGCCGGGCAGGGCACCCGCATCGGGGCCGTGTTCCACACCGCCGGCGTCGCCCACGCCGCACCGGTCGCGGCCACCGACGTGGCCGACCTCGCCGACGCCCTGCGGGCCAAGGTGGCCGGCGCGGTCAACCTCGACGAGGTGTGCGGCGACGAGCTGTCGGCGTTCGTGCTCTTCTCCTCCGGCGCGGGCGTCTGGGGCGGCGGGCACCAGGGCGGCTACGCCGCGGCCAACGCCTTCCTCGACGCGCTCGCCGAGGACCGGCGCCGGCGCGGCCGGGCCGCCACCGCCATCGCCTGGGGCACCTGGGACGGCGGCGGCATGGTCGACGCCGAGGGCGCCGCCGACCAGATGTTCCGCTCGGGCGTCCGGGCCATGCGCCCCGACCTCGCGGTCTCCGTCCTGGCCGAGGCGCTCGACCACGGCGACACCACCCTCACCGTGGCGGACATCGCCTGGGACCGGTTCCTCCAGACCTACACGCTGGCCCGCCCCCGGCCGCTGATCGCCGACGTCCCCGAGGCGGCCCGGCTGCTCGCCGCCGGGCAGCGCGACGGCGACGCGCCCGACGCGGCCTCGCCGCTGCGCGGCCGGCTGGCCGGACTCGCCGCACCGGAACGGCGCCGCGTCCTGCTCGACCTCGTACGGGTCCACGCGGCGGCGGTGCTGCGCCTGTCCTCGCCGCAGGCGTTGGCGGCGGACCGGTCGTTCCGGGAGATCGGCTTCGACTCGCTCAGCGCCGTCGAGATGCGCAACCGGCTCGCCGAGGCGGTCGGATTGAACCTGCCGGCGACCCTGGTCTTCGACCGCCCGACTCCCGACGCCCTCGCCGAACACCTGGCGACCCGGCTCACCGGCGACGACACCCCGGCGGCCGAGCCCGTGCGGGCCGCCACCGCGCTGGACGAGCCGATCGCCATCGTCTCGATGAGCTGCCGCTACCCCGGCGGCGTCGCCGGCCCCGAGGACCTGTGGCGACTCGTCGCCGAGGGGCGCGACGGCATCGCGGAGTTCCCGACCGACCGGGGCTGGGACCTGGCGGCCATCTACGACCCCGATCCCGACCGGCCCGGCACCTCGTACGTCCGGGAGGGCGGCTTCCTCACCGACGCCGCCGGCTTCGACGCCGCCCTGTTCGGCATCTCCCCGCGCGAGGCGATGGTGATGGACCCGCAGCAGCGGGTGCTGCTGGAGAGCGCCTGGGAGCTGTTCGAGCGCTCCGGCACCGCGCCGGCCGACATGCGGGAGACCAACACCGGCGTCTTCGTCGGCACCAACGGCCAGGACTACGCGACGCTCCTGATGGCCGCCCGGGTCGAGACCGAGGGCTACCAGGCCACCGGCAACGTCGCCGCCGTCATCAGCGGTCGGCTGGCCTACCACTTCGGGTTGCAGGGCCCCGCCGTCAGCGTCGACACCGCCTGCTCGTCGTCGCTGGTGGCGCTGCACCTGGCCTGCCAGTCCCTGCGGCAGGGCGAGTGCGACGTCGCCGTCGCCGGCGGGGTGACGGTGATGGCCACCCCCGGCCCGTTCCTGGAGTTCGCCCGGCAGCGGGGGCTCGCCCTCGACGGCCGGTGCAAGTCGTTCGCCGGGGCCGCCGACGGCACCGGCTGGGGCGAGGGCGTCGGCCTGGTGATGTTGCAGCGGCTCTCCGACGCCCAGCGCGACGGCCGCCGGATCCTCGCCGTCGTGCGCGGGTCGGCGATGAACCAGGACGGCGCCAGCAACGGGCTGACCGCCCCCAACGGGCCCGCGCAGGAGCGGGTGATCAGCCAGGCGCTGGCCAACGCGCGGCTGACCGCCGCCGACGTGGACGCCGTCGACGGGCACGGCACCGGCACCCGCCTCGGCGACCCCATCGAGGCGCAGGCGCTGCTGGCCACGTACGGGCGGGACCGGCCCGCCGACCGGCCGCTGCTGCTCGGCTCGGTCAAGTCGAACATCGGCCACACCCAGGCCGCCGCCGGCGTCTCCGGCGTGATCAAGATGGTGATGGCGCTCCAGCACGACCTGCTGCCGCCCACCCTGCACGTGGACGAGCCCTCGCCGCACGTGGACTGGTCGGCGGGCGCGGTCGCGCTGCTGACCGAGGCGCAGCCGTGGCCGGAGGCCGACCGGCCGCGCCGGGCCGGCGTGTCGTCGTTCGGGGTCAGCGGCACCAACGTGCACGTCATTCTCGAACAGGCGCCCGCCGCCGCGCCGGCCGACACCGGGACGCCCCGGCCGGCCGACGGACCGCCGGTGCTGCCCTGGGTCGTCTCGGCCGACACCGCCGGCAGCCTGCGGGCCCAGGCGGCCCGGCTGGCCGACTGGCTGCCGGGCACCGCGACGCCCGCCGCCGACGTGGCCCGGGGACTGGCCACCGGACGCTCCCCGCTGCGGCACCGCGCGGTGCTGCTCGCCGCAGACGCCGACGCGGCCCTCGCCGGCCTGCGGGCACTCGCCGCCGGCGAGGATCACCCGGGACTCGCCCGGGGCGTCGCCGAGCCCGGCGGCGCGCTGGCGGCGCTCTTCTCCGGCCAGGGCGCCCAGCACGCCGGGATGGGCCGTCGCCTGTACGAGACGTTCCCGGTCTTCGCCGCGACGGTCGACGAGGCGTGCCAGCACCTGGACGCGTACCTGCCGCGGCCGCTGCGCACGGTGCTCTTCGCCGAGCCCGGCACCGCCGGGGCCGACCTGCTCGACCAGACGGCCTTCACCCAGGCCGGGCTCTTCGCCGTCGAGGTGGCGCTGTTCCGGCTGCTCGAACAGTGGGGGATCCGGCCCGACTTCGTGGCCGGGCACTCCGTCGGGGAGATCAGCGCGGCCCACGTGGCCGGGGTGCTCGACCTGCCCGACGCCTGCGCGCTCGTCGGCAACCGGGGCCGGCTGATGCAGGCCCTGCCCGCCGGCGGCGGGATGCTCGCCGTCGCCGCGCCCGAGGTCGACGTGCTGCGGGCGCTGGACGGCACGTCGGGACAGGTCGCCGTCGCCGCCGTGAACGGGCCGGCCGCCGTCGTCGTCGCCGGAGCCGAGGACGCGCTGACCGGGCTGGCCGACCACTTCGCCGGCCTCGGCGTGCGGACGAAGCGGCTGCGGGTCAGCCACGCCTTCCACAGCCCGCTGATGGAGCCGATGCTCGCCGACTTCGCGGCCGTGGCGGCGACCCTGTCGTACGCCCCGCCGACGGTGCCGCTGGTGTCGAACCTGACCGGCGCGGTCATCGACGCCGAGCAGCTCTGCACCCCCGACTACTGGGTCCGGCACGTCCGCGAGGCGGTCCGCTTCGCCGACACCGTCACCCACCTGCACGCCCACGGGGTGACCCGGTTCCTGGAGATCGGGCCGGACACCGTGCTGACCGCCCTGACCGCCGACGCGCTGCCGGCGGACACCCCGGTCATGGTGACCGGCGTGCAGCGGCCCGGCCAGGACGAGGTGGCCACCCTGCTCGGCGCGGTGGCCCGACTGCACTGCCACGGCGTGGCCGTCCGCTGGTCGCGGCTGCTGCCCGGCGCCGGCCCCGTGGACCTGCCCACGTACGCGTTCGACCACCAGCGGTTCTGGCCGACCCTCGACGCGGCGCCGGCGCACACCCCCGCCGCCGCGCCCGACGACGTCGACTCGGCGTTCTGGCGGGCCGTGGCGTCGGGCGACGGCGACGCGCTCGCCGGCCGGCTCGGCCTCGACGCGGACCGGCCGCTGCGCGAACTGCTGCCGGACCTGGACCGGTGGCGGCGCCAGCAGCAGGAGGACACCCTCGCCGGCGGCTGGCGCTACCGGGTCACCTGGCGTCCGCAGGCCCTCGCCCCGGGTGCCGTCGACGGCACGTGGACCCTGGTCCACAGCGGCACGGACCAGCCGGTCGTCGACCGGCTCGCCGAGCTCGTCACCGCCCGGGGCGGCACCGTGCGGCAGCTCGCCGTCGACCCGGCCACGACCGACCGCACGGCGCTCGCCGCGCAGCTCGCCGGCGCCGCGCCGACCCGGATCGTGTCGCTGCTCGCCCTCGACGAGCGACCGCAGCCCGACCACCCCGCCGTGCCCCTGGGCCTGACCGCGAACCTCGCCCTGGTGCAGGCGGTCACGGACGCCCTGCCCCCGGTGCCGCTGTGGCTGCTCACCCGGCAGGCCGTCGCCACCGCCGACGGCGACCCCGTCGTCCGCCCCGCCCAGGCCACCACGTGGGGCCTCGGCCTGGTGACCGCGCTGGAACACCCCCGGCACTGGGGTGGGCTGCTGGACCTGCCCGAGACCCTGACCCCGGCCGCTGCCGAGCACGTCCTGGCGGCGCTCACCGCCGCCGGGCACGAGGACCAGCTCGCGGTGCGCGACTCCGGCACGTACCTGCGCCGGCTGGCCCGCGCGCCCCGCGCCGAGGCGGCGGCCGACTGGCAGGCGCCGGGCACCGTCCTGGTCACCGGCGGTACGGGCGCCGTCGGCCGGTACGCCGCCGCCTGGTTCGCCCGGCACGGCGCGCGGCGACTGCTGCTGGTCAGCCGGCGCGGCGCGGCGGCCCCCGGCGCGGACGAGGCGGTGGCGGAACTGGCCGCCCTCGGTGCCGAGGCCCGGGTGCTGGCCTGCGACCTGGCCGACCGGGACGCGGTCGCCGAGCTGGTCCGTGGCCTGCGCTCCGACGGCGAGAGCGTGCACGCGGTGGTGCACGCCGCCGGGGTGGGCCGGCTCAACCCGGTCGCCGCGGTGACCGGGGCGGAACTCGCCGACGTCGTCTCCGGCAAGATCGCCGGCGCCCGGCACCTCGACGAGTTCCTCGACCCGGAGCCGCTCGACCTGGTCGTGCACTTCTCCTCCATCGCCGCCGTCTGGGGCGTCGGCGACCATGGCGCGTACGCCGCCGGCAACGCCTTCCTGGACGCCTGGGCGCAGTCCCGGCCGGCCGGGGGTCCCCGGCACCTCTCGGTGAACTGGGGACCGTGGGCCGGCGGCGGCATGGTGACCGACGCGCACGCGGCGGCCATGAGCCGGCGCGGGGTGTCCCTGCTGGACCGGGAACCGGCGATGGCCGCCCTGCGCGCCGGGCTCGACGGCGACGACACCGCCCTCACCGTCGCCGACATCGACTGGGACCGCTTCGCGCCGGTGTTCGCCTCCGCCCGGCCCCGGCCGCTGATCAGCGAGATCGCCGAGGTGGCCGCCCAGGCCGCGGCGGCGCGCGCCGACGCCGAGGACGGCGACCAGGTCGCCGGCGAGCTGCGCAAGCGGCTCGGCGAGCTGTCGCAGGCCGAACAGGCGCGGCTGCTGGTGGACCTCATCCGCACCGCCGCCGGCGAGGTCATCGGCCACGACAGCCCGTACGCCGTCGAGGCCAACCGGCCCTTCCGGGACCTCGGCTTCGACTCGCTGACCGCCGTGGAGCTGCGGGGCCGGCTGACCCGCTCGACGGGGCTGAGCCTGCCCAGCTCGGTGGTGTTCGACTACCCGACCCCGCAGGCGCTGGCCGAGCACCTGCGGGCCGAACTGCTCAGCGAGGCGTCGGTGGAGGCCCTGCCGACGCTGGCGGAGCTGGACCAGTTGGAGAGCGCCCTCGCGCTGCGCGACCCGGACGACATCGGCCGGGTGCGGATCACGATGCGGCTGCACAGCCTGCTCGAACGGCTCGGCACCGCCGAGGAACGCCGGGAGGAGACCGCCGAGGTCGCCGACCGGCTGCGGGTGGCCAGCAACCAGGAGCTGTTCGACCTCATCGACCAGGACCTCGGGCTCTCCTGAGCCGCCCGGGGACCTGTGGTGTCACGAGAAAGCGAGATGTCATGGCGGACGAAGAGCGGCTGCGCGAATACCTGACGCGGGTCGTCGCCGAACTTCAGCAGACCCGCCAACGGCTGCGCGAGGTCACCGCCGAGGAGTCCGAGCCGGTGGCGATCGTGGCGATGAGCTGCCGCTACCCGGGCGGCATCAGCTCGCCCGAACAGCTGTGGGAGTTCGTCTCGTCCGGCGGGGACGCCATCGGCGACTTCCCCACCGACCGGGGCTGGGACCTGGAGCGGCTCTACCACGCCGACCCGGACAACGCCGGCACCTCGTACACCACCGCCGGCGGGTTCCTGCACGACGCGGGGCGCTTCGACGCCGCCCTGTTCGGCATCTCGCCGCGCGAGGCGGTCGCCATGGACCCGCAGCAGCGGCTGCTGCTGGAGGTCACCTGGGAGCTGTTCGAGCGGGCCGGCATCGCCCCGCTGTCGCTGCGCGGCAGCCGCTCCGGCGTCTTCGTCGGCACCTCCGGGCAGGACTACGCCGCCGTGCTGCACCGGGCCCCCGGCGTCGAGGGCTACGTGCTGACCGGCACCGCCGCCAGCGTGGTCTCCGGCCGGCTGGCGTACACGTTCGGCCTCGAAGGCCCGTCGGTCACCGTGGACACCGCCTGCTCGTCGGCGTCGGTCGCCATCCACCTCGCCTGCCAGGCGCTGCGCCAACGCGAGTGCGGCCTCGCCCTGGCCGGCGGCGCGACCGTGCTGGCCACCCCCGGCCCGTTCGTCGAGTTCTCCCGGCAGCGCGGCCTCGCCGCCGACGGCCGGTGCAAGTCCTTCGCCGCGTCCGCCGACGGCACCGGCTGGTCCGAGGGCGTCGGCATGCTGCTGCTGGAACGGCTCAGCGACGCCCGCCGCAACGGCCACCCGGTGCTCGGCGTCATCCGCAGCTCGGCGGTCAACTCCGACGGCGCGTCCAACGGCCTGACCGCCCCCAACGGCCCGTCCCAGCAGCGGGTCATCCGGCAGGCCCTGGCCGGCGCGAAGCTCACCCCCGACCTGGTCGACGTGGTCGAGGCGCACGGCACCGGCACCACCCTCGGCGACCCGATCGAGGCCCAGGCCCTGCTCGCCACGTACGGCCGGGAGCGCGGCGACGCCGCGCCGCTGCTGCTCGGCTCCATCAAGTCCAACATCGGCCACACCCAGGCCGCCGCCGGCATCGCCGGGGTGATCAAGATGGTGGAGGCGATGCGGCACGGCGTCGTGCCGGCCACCCTGCACGTCGACGAGCCCACCCCGCACGTGGACTGGGCCGCCGGCGCGGTCACCCTGGTCACCGAGGCCACGCCGTGGCCGGCCGTGGACCGGCCGCGCCGCGCCGCCGTCTCCTCCTTCGGCATGAGCGGCACCAACACCCACCTCATCCTCGAACAGCCCGAGCCGGCCCGCGCCGAGGCCGACCGGCCGCAGCCGCCCGCGCCCGCGCCGGTGCTGCTCACCGGCCGCACCCGCGCCGCGCTGCGCCACCAGGCCGAGCGCTGGTCGGCCTACGTCGCCGACGACCCGGACGCGCGCCCGGCCGACGTCGCCTGGACCTCGGTGGTCTCCCGCTCGCCCCTGGAACACCGGGCGGTCGTCCTCGCCGACGACCGCGACGGCCTGCTCGCCGCCCTGCACGCCCTCGCCGACGACCGGCCCGCCCCCGGCCTGGTCACCGGAGCCGCCGCCGAACGCGGCGGGGTCGCGTTCCTCTTCTCCGGCCAGGGCGCGCAGCGCGCCGGAGCCGGCCGGGAGCTGTACGGGACGTACCCCGTCTTCGCCGAGGCCCTCGACGAGGTCTGCGCCCACCTCGACCACCGGCTGCCCCGGCCGCTGAAGCCGTTGCTGCACGCCGAGCCCGGCACCGACGAGGCGGCGCTGCTCGACCAGACCGTCTTCACCCAGGCCGCGCTGTTCGCCGTCGAGGTGGCGCTGCACCGGCTGCTCGGCTTCTGGGGGCTGGCCCCGGACATGGTCGCCGGGCACTCCGTCGGCGAGCTGACCGCCGCCCACGTCGCCGGCGTGCTCACCCTCGACGACGCCTGCGCCCTCGTCGCCGCCCGGGGCCGGCTCATGCAGGCCCTGCCCGCCGGCGGCGCGATGCTCGCCGTCGCCGCCGACGAGGCCCGGGTCGCCGAGTCGATCGCCGCGCTGACCGACCGGGTCGCCGTCGCGGCCGTCAACGCCCCCGGCGCCGTCGTCGTCTCCGGCGACGGCGCGGCCATCGACGAGCTGGCCGACCTCTGGACCGGCCGGGGGGTGAAGGTGCGGCGGCTGCGGGTCAGCCACGCCTTCCACAGCCCGCTGATGGAGCCGATGCTCGCCGAGTTCGCCGCCGTCGCCGCCGGCCTCGACCTGCGTGCCCCCACCCTGCCGGTGGTGTCCAACCTGACCGGCGGGCTGGCCGACCCGGCGCAGCTCACCGACCCGAACTACTGGGTGCGCCACGTCCGGGAGGCGGTCCGCTTCGCCGACGGCGTACGCACCCTGCGCGCCCACGGCGTCGGCACCTTCGTGGAGGTCGGCCCCGACGCCGTGCTCACCGCCGGCATCCAGGAGACCCTCGCCGGGGCCGAGGCCGGCGACGCCGCCCCCGCCGTGGTGGTGCCGGTGCTGCGCCGGGACCGCCCGGACCGTCGCGCCCTGCTCGCCGCCCTCGCCCAGCTCCACGTCGCCGGCACCCCGGTGCGCTGGGCGGACCTCCTCGCCGACCGGCCCGGCCGGCTCGTCGGCCTGCCCACCTACCCGTTCGAGCGGCAGCACTACTGGGTGCCGGCCGAGGCGCCCGCCGACGACACCACGACGGGCGGGACCGGCGCGCTCGACCGGCGGTTCTGGACGGCCGTCGAACGCGCCGACCTCGACGCGCTGCGCGACACCCTCGCCGTCACCGACACCGCCGCCGCCGAGTCGCTGCGTACCCTGCTGCCCGTCCTCGCCGACTGGCGGCGGCAGCGACAGGAACACTCGGTGCTCGACGGCTGGCGGTACCGGGCCGACTGGCAGGTGACCGACGAACCCGCCCCCGCCCGGCTGGCCGGCACCTGGCTGCTGGCGCTGCCCGCCGGCGGCGCCGACGACCCGGCGGTGCAGACCGTCCGGGCCGCACTGACCGGCGCCGGCGCCGACGTGCTGCCGCTGACCGTGGAGCCGGACGCCGACCGGGCCGGCCTCGCGGCGTCCCTCGCCGGCACCGACCCCGCCGGCGTCGTCTCCCTGCTCGCCGCCGAGCCGCCCGCCGCCGACAGCACCGTCCTGCCCGGCCTGGCCGCCACCCTCGCGCTCGTGCAGGCGCTCGGCGACGCCGGCCTGGCCGCACCGCTGTGGCTGGTCACCCGGGGCGCGGTCGCCGCCGCCTCGTACGACCGGCTCACCGACCCGGCGCAGGCCGCGATCTGGGGTCTCGGCCGGGTCGTCGGCGTCGAGGCCCCGCACCGCTGGGGCGGCCTGGTCGACCTGCCGCCGGAGCCCGACGACCGGGCCGCCGCCCGGCTCGCCGCGATCCTCACCGGATCGACCGGCGAGGACCAGCTCGCGGTACGCGGCCCCGGCGTCTTCGCCCGCCGCCTCGTCCGCGCCGCCCTCGGCGACCGTCCACCGGCGCGCCGGTTCACGCCCACCGGCACCGCCCTGATCACCGGCGGCACCGGCGGACTCGGCGCCCGCGCCGCCCGCTGGCTCGTCGCCGCCGGAGCCGAACACGTCGTGCTGGTCAGCCGGCGCGGACCCGACGCCCCCGGCGCCGCCGAGCTGGAGGCCGAGCTGACCGGCCTCGGGGCCCGGGTCACCGTCGCCGCCTGCGACATCGCCGACCGGGCCGCCCTCGCCGACCTGCTCGACCGGGTCGAGGCCGACGGCCCGCCCGTGCGCACCGTCCTGCACACCGCCGGCGTCGCGCAGGCCACCCCGCTGGCGGAGGTCACCCCCGCCGAGCTGGCCGAGGTGACCGTCGGCAAGACCGCCGGCGCCGCCCACCTCGCCGACCTCCTCGCCGACCGGGAACTGGACGCCTTCGTCGTCTACTCGTCCATCGCCGCGACCTGGGGCAGCGGCGGGCAGGCCGGGTACGCGGCCGGCAACGCCTACCTCGACGCGCTGGTGCAGCGGCGGCGGGCCGAGGGCCGGGCCGGCACCGCCATCGCCTGGGGACCGTGGTCCGACGGCGGCATGCACGCGGCGGACGCCGAGCGCAACCTGCGCCGCCGGGGCCTGCCGGCCATGGACCCGACCGTCGCCATGGGCGCGTTGCAGCAGGCCCTCGACCACGACGACGTCACCGTGACGGTGGCCGACGTGGACTGGGCCCGCTTCGCCCCCGCGTACGCCTCCGCCCGCCGCCGGCCACTGCTGGAGGGCGTACCGGAGGCGCGGGCCGCCCTCGACGGCGGCGTCGCGGTCGACGACGGCGACGAGGGCCCGGCGGCGACCCTGCGCCGGCGGCTCGCCGGGCTGGCCCCGGCCCGCCGCGAGGAGGCCGTCGCCGACCTGGTCCGGGAACTCGCCGCCGACGTGCTCGGCCACGACGGCGGGGCCGCGGCCATCCCGGCGACCACCGCGTTCCGGGACCTCGGCTTCGACTCGCTGACCGCCGTGGAGCTGCGCAACCGGCTCGTCTCCGCCACCGGGCAGGCGCTGCCCACCACCCTGGTCTTCGACCACCCCACCCCGGTCGTGCTGGCCCGGCTCCTGCTCACCGGCCTCTTCGGCGCCGACGCCGACGCCGGGCCGGCCCCGGTCGCCGCCCCGGCCGCCGTCGACGACGAGCCGGTGGCCATCGTCGCCATGGCCTGCCGCTACCCCGGGGGCGTCGACGACCCCGAGCGGCTGTGGCGCCTCGTCGCGGACGGCGTGGACGCCATCGGCGACTTCCCGACCGACCGGGGCTGGGACCTCGACCGGCTCTACGACCCCGACCCGGCCAACCCCGGCACCACCTACACCGACAAGGGCGGCTTCCTCGACGGGGCGGCGGAGTTCGACCCGGGCTTCTTCGGGATCTCGCCGCGCGAGGCGGCGGCGATGGACCCGCAGCAGCGGCTGCTGCTGGAGGTTTCGTGGGAGGCGGTCGAGCGGGCAGGGGTTGAGCCTGGGGTCCTTCGGGGTTCGCGAACAGGGGTGTTCGTGGGCACGAATGGTCAGGACTATGGGGCCCTGCTCATGGCTGCGGGGGAGCAGGCCGAAGGGTTCGGGGCCACGGGCAACGCCGCCAGTGTGGTGTCGGGTCGGGTGGCGTACGCGTTGGGGTTGGAGGGGCCGGCGGTGTCGGTGGACACGGCGTGTTCGTCGTCGTTGGTGGCGTTGCACCTGGCGGTGCAGTCGCTGCGGCGCGGCGAGTGCGACATGGCCCTCGCCGGCGGCGTCACGGTCATGGCCACCCCCGGCACCTTCTTCGAGTTCTCGCGGCAGCGTGGGCTGGCCGCCGACGGCCGGTGCAAGGCGTTCGCGGCGGCTGCGGACGGCACGGGCTGGGGCGAGGGCGTCGGCATGCTGCTCGTCGAGCGGCTGTCGGACGCGCGGCGCAACGGTCACCGCGTCCTGGCGATCGTGCGGGGGAGCGCCGTCAACCAGGACGGTGCCTCCAACGGCCTGACCGCGCCGAACGGTCCCTCGCAGCAGCGGGTGATCCGCCAGGCCCTCGCGGGTGCCCGGCTGGGCACCGCCGACGTGGACGTGGTCGAGGCGCACGGTACGGGCACGACGTTGGGTGACCCGATCGAGGCGCAGGCGCTGCTGGCCACGTACGGGCAGGGCCGCGAGGGGCACGAGCCGCTGCTGCTCGGCTCGATCAAGTCGAACCTCGGCCACGCCCAGGCCGCCTCGGGCGTGGCGGGTGTGATCAAGATGGTGCTGGCGATGCGCGAGGGCGTGGTCCCCGCGACGCTGCACGTGGACGAGCCGTCCCCGCACATCGACTGGTCCGCCGGCGCCGTCGAGTTGGCGACGGAGTCGCGGCCGTGGCCGGCGGTGGAGCGGCCGCGCCGGGCGGCGGTGTCGTCGTTCGGCATGTCCGGCACGAACGCCCACGTGATCATCGAGCAGGCCGACGAGCCGCAGGCCGTCGCCCCCGCCGTGACCGGCCCCGGACTGGTGGCGTCGGGCGTCGTGGCGTGGCCGGTGTCGGCGCGGTCGAAGGCAGCCCTGGCGGGCCAGGCGGCCCGGCTGGCGGAGTACGTGCGTGAGCGCGGCGAGGTCGACGCGGCGGCGGTGGGCTGGTCCCTGGCGACGACCCGGTCGGTGTTCGACCAGCGGGCCGCCGTCGTCGGGTCGAGCCTGGAGGAGCTGCTGGCGGGGCTGGACGCCCTGGCCTCCGGGGCGCCGGCCGGGAACGTCG
>NZ_SLVT01000028.1:0-87292 GCF_004345505.1 Micromonospora sp. CNZ303
CAGAGCGGGAAGGTGTTGCAGATCGCGAGCGCGGAGGATGGCGCGGCGTTGACGCAGGAGTCGGCGGGTACGAACACGCGGCAGCATTTCGGGGTCGTGGATTCGGCGGACGGGTTCGTGCGGTTCGTCAACCGGCACAGCCGCAAGGCGTTGGACGTGTGGGAGTGGTCGACCGCGAACGGTGGTCGGATCTCCCAGTTCGCCGACCTCGACGGCGCCAACCAGCAGTGGCAGCTGGTCAAGCTCGGCTCTGGCGGCACCCCGTCGGTGCCGTACGGCAACGCGCCCGACGGGTTCGCCACCGGGGTGACCGGCGGGGCCGGCGGGCAGACCGTCACGGTGACCACCCAGGCGCAGCTCAACCAGTACGTCACCGCGTCGGCCCCCTACGTGATCCGGGTCGCCGGCACGATCAACATCAGCCCGAAGGGCACCGAGCTGCGGGTGGCGTCCAACAAGACGATCATCGGCGTGGGCACCAGCGGCCACATCGTCGGCGGCGGGTTCTTCCTCGGCTCCGGGGTCAACAACGTCATCATCCGCAACCTGACGATCCGGGACACCCTGATGCCGGACGACGACCCGGGCGACGACGCCTACGACTACGACGCCATCCAGATGGACACCGTCAACCGCGTCTGGATCGACCACAACCGGCTCCAGCGGATGAACGACGGCCTGCTGGACAGCCGTAAGGACAGCACCAACATCACCGTCTCCTGGAACCACTTCGCCGACAACAACAAGACCTTCGGCATCGGCTGGACCGAAAACGTCACGGCCCGGATGACCATCCACCACAACTGGTTCCAGAACACCAGGACCCGCAACCCCAGCGCGGACAACCTGGCCAACCTGCACATGTACAACAACTACCTGCAGAACTGCGCCTCGTACGGCAACTACGTGCGGGGCCTCACCAAGGCTGTCATCGAGAACAGCTACTACGAGAACGTCCGCAACCCGTACTACGTCGAGGCGGGCGAACTCGTCCAGCGGGGCAACGTCACGGTCAACAGCCCGTGGGACTCCGGCAAGGTCAAGTCCAAGGGCTCGGCGTTCAACCCGAGCAGCTTCTACCCGTACACCCTGCACAACGCCGCCGACATCCCGGCGATGTTGCGTACCCACGCCGGCCCGCAGGCCGGAATCGGTAACTGACCGACCCGCGGTGGCACCGGCCGATCGGATCGGCCGGTGCCACCGTCGCGTTCCGGCACGGTCGAAAAACGGCGTGAGCTGCGACGATACTCCCCGTATCTGTGGACAACCCGCGTGTCGTCCACAGGGGCCGGCGACCGCGACGCCCCCGCCGCAGGCTGCCAGCCATGACCCCGACCGACCGCCCCCGGCTCGCCGTCCGTTCCCCCGCCGACCTCATCGCCGCCGTGCCCTACCTGCTCGGCTTCCACCCGACCGACAGCGTCGTCGTGGTGGCGATGCGGGACCGCCGGATCACCTTCGCCGCCCGCGCGGACCTGCCCGACCTCGCCGACCCGCGCGACCCCGCCGGGCACCTCGCCGGCGTCATCGCCCGGCAGCACGCCGAGACCACCACGGTCCTCGGCTACGGCCCGGCGCCGCTGGTCACCCCGGCCGTCGACGCCGTGCGCGCCGCGCTCACCGCCGCCGGGCTCCCCGTGCTCGACGCCCTGCGCGTCACCGGGGGCCGCTACTGGTCGTACCTCTGCACCGAGCCGGCGTGCTGCCCGCCCGACGGCACCCCCTACGACGTCGGCGCCAGCGAGGTCAGCGCGGCGGCCGTCTTCGCCGGCCAGGTCGCGCTGCCCGACCGGGCCGCCCTGGTCGCGCAGGTCGCCCCGGTGACCGGTCACGCCCGTTCGGCCGTACGCCGGGCCACCGCACGCGCCGAGCGACGCCTCGCGGACCTGCTCGACCGCGCGCCCGCGACCGACCCGCGCGGCGAGCGGACGGTGCGGTCCGCAGGGGCGGCGGCGGTACGCAGCACGCTGCGCCGGCACCGGCGGGGTCAGCGGCTCACCGACGACGAGGTCGCCTGGCTGAGCGTGCTGCTGACCCACGTGCCCGTCCGCGACCACGCCTGGGAGCGCACCGACGGGCGCGACGAGGACATCGCCCTCTGGACCGACGTGCTGCGCCGGGCCGAGCCGGAGCTGATCGCCGTGCCGGCCACGCTGCTGGCGTTCGCGGCCTGGCGGGCGGGGCAGGGCGCGCTGGCGGCCGTGGCCCTGGAACGGGCGCTGGCCGAGCACCCCGGCCACTCGATGGCGCTGCTCCTCGACGACCTGCTGCGCCGGGGCGTGCCACCGTCGGAACTGGACGGCTGGCCTGCGGTGGGAACCCCCGGAGTGCTACGCCGCCGGCGCCGCCGACGCGGCCCCCGCTGACCCCCCGTCAGAGCATCCCGAGCGCGGCGCCGATGACGGCCTGAGCGGTACGGCTGAGCTCCTCACCCTTGGCGTCGGTTCCGGTGATCGAGTACTGCGTGCGGAAGCGGCCGTCGCGGGTGGCCGCCACGCCGGTCAGGTAGCCGAACCGGGAGCCCGTCTTGATCCACAGCACTTCGCCTCCGGGCAGCGGGAACGCGGTGAGCCCGGCGCTGTACCGGGCCCGACCACCGGCGATGTCGGGGACCCCGGGCAGGGTGAACATCTCGGCCAGCTGGGCCGGCGGCACGACCCGGCCGGCGAAGAGCGCGGCGACGAACGTGTCCAGGTCGGCGAGGCTGGAGATGACGTTGCCGGAGGCCGGGGTGAAGGTCTGGCTCCACGTCGTGGCGTCCACCAGTTCGGTGACCCCGTCGCGTACGACGGCCTGGTATCCGCGTGCGTGTGGACCGAGGATGCGCGGGTCGTCGCCGGGGGCGTACGTGTCCCGCAGGTGGAGCGGGCGGGCGATCCGCCGGTCCAGTTCCCGCGCGTACGGGTGGCCGGTGACCTTCTCCACCAGCAGGCCGGCGACGATGTAGCCCATGTTGGTGTAGTGCTGCTTCGTCCCGGGCTCGAACTCGCGGGGGTTGCGCAGGCCGAGTCGCACGATCTGCTCCGGGGTCCACCGGTCGTACCGGTGGGCGAGCTGCCACTCGATGCCGTCCGGCATGGTCGGGCTGGGGATGCCATTGGTGTGGTCAAGCAGCTGGCGGACGGTGACGGTCGGGTAGTCGGCGGGCAGCAGCCCGGGCAGGTGCCGCTGCACCGGGTCGGTCAGGTCGATGCGGCCCTCGGCGACCAGTTGCAGCACCAGCGCGGCGGTGAAGACCTTGGTGACGCTGCCGATCCGGAAGCGTGCGTGCGGCGGCACGGGGGCCTGACCGCGCAGGTCACGGACGCCGGTGGCGCCGGTCCAGCAGCCGTCCGGGGTGGTGATTCGCACCTGGGCGCTGGTGGCGTCGGAGTTGGGTAATCCGGCGATCGCCTGCCGGAGTGGGCCGGGGTCGAGACCGCCGGGGCGGCAGTCGGCGGCGGAGCGGACCGGGGGCGCGGCGGTGACCGCGCCGGGGGCCACGACGGTCAGCACGGTGGCGAGCGCCGTCGCCACGAGGGCGGTCCGGCTGTTCATGATTTTCATGACATCGAGCCTTGTCTCCCGGTGCCGGCCGGGGCATCGGGGAGATTCCCCTGGCGCACCCGGATCGGACGACCGGGGAGAACCCGGTCATCCGTCCTGTCACACCCCGCCGTCCTCGCGCGTGACCCGCTGCCGGTAGTCGCTCAGGGAGAGGCCGAGCACCGACCGGAACTCGTTGGCGAGGTGGGCGTGGTCGCTGTAGCCGAGGTCGGCGGCGACGGCGGCCAGGGTCGTGTCCGGGTCGGTACGCAGGCGCTCGGCCGCCTCCTGTAGCCGACGCCGACGGATCATCGTCGACGGCGGCAGCCCGACGTACCGTCCCGCGAGCCGCTGCAACGAGCGGGTGGACAGGCGCACGCGTACGGCGGCATCCTCGACCGTCCGGATCGCCGGATCCGTGTCGATCGCCTCGGCCATCGCGTTGGCCAGCAGCGCCTCGTCGTTCGGCGGTGGGATCGCCTCGCTGAGCCACCCCGCGAAGGCGTCGACGGCCCGGCGGTGCCGGGTCCGCCGATCGCCCGGCCCGGTCATCTCGCGGTGCACCCGCTCGTGCAGGACGGGCAGGTCCACGGCCTCGTAGCGGTCCCGCAGGGCCGCCGGGTCCGCGACCAGGTGGGGTACGGCCGCCGGCCGCAGCAGGGCGCCGACGGCCCAGCCCGTTCCGGTGAGGTCACGGTGCGAACTGCCGGTCGTCGGCCCGGAGATGCCGACCGCGTCCGGTTCGACGACGAGATTGCAGGCGGGAAAGGCGATCAGGTGCTGCCGGGAGGACCGCCCCGGCTGGATCTGCCACTCCGGGATCCAGAACCACCGCACCAACTGCCGCACCGCGTCCGGCGGCGGGAGCCGGTCGAACGTGGGCAGCCGCGCCGGGTAGAGGACACCCCGTGGGCTCGCCGCACCCGGGGCGGGCACCTGGCGCGAATCTTCAAGCCGGCCCACGCCCGCCGTTCCTACGATCGGTCACATGACTGCAACGACCCGAGCCGCCGACGGTGAGCACACCACGAACGGTACGCCGCACGGCGCCACCAGCCTGACTCCCTTCCTGGCGATCCCGGACGCGCGCGGCGCCATCGACTTCTACCGGGAGATCTTCGGTGCCCGGGTGGTCGACGTGACCGAGATGGGCGGAGTCGTGGCCCACGCCGTCCTCGACTTCGGCCACGGGCTGCTGCAACTCGGCGAGCCGATGCCCGACTACGGGCTCGTCGCGGCCCCCGAGGGGGACCAGGACTGCTACTCGATGGGCCTCTACTGCCCCGACGTGGACGCGGTCGTCGCCCGGGCCGAGGCCGCCGGCGCCGTGGTCCGCGAGGCGCCGTCCACGTTCGTGTCCGGCGACCGGTTCGCCAGCATCAGGGACCCCTTCGGCGTACGGTGGTCGGTCATGACCCGGGTGGAGGACCTCTCCGAGAAGGAGAGCGCGCGACGGGTCGCCGAATGGGCCGAGCAGCAGAACCAGGCGAGCTGACACGGGGCGACAGCGCCGGCCGTTCGCGTGATGTCCGGCCGTCCGCGGCTGCGTGGACGAAGGTCACTTCCCCAGCGTGCGTACCGCGGTCGAGGACACCGCGGCCAGTTCGGGCTGCGCAGGCAGGAACACCGTGGGGACACCGAGCGACTCGTTCATCGCGGCGAGCCGGTACTCGCTCTGCAGGTCGGTGGTGTTCCGCAAGCCGCGGACGATCACTCCTACCTCGTGGCGACGGCAGTAGGCGGAGGTCAACCCACTCCAGGCCGCAACGCTGACGGAGGTCCACCCGACCGGCAGAACGGCCCGGACGGCGGCCGCTCGCGCCTCTTCGTCGGTGCCCGGATTCTTGAGGCTGTTGATGGCGACGAGCACGACCACTTCGTCGAAGAGGCGGCGTGCCCGGTCCACCACATCCAGATGCCCGGGAGTGAAGGGATCGAAGCTGCCGGGGTAGACCGCCCGCACGCCTCTGCCGGTGCTCATGGCCCGACTGTAGGTATCGGCTGTCGGATCCGCTGGCCCCTCCCTGTGGGCAGTACGTCACACCCACAGGGACTCACCGTGCCCGGCGCAAGCCGCGACACCTGGGCCATGCCCTGAGCAGAATCGCTCGCTTCCCGATGGGCGCTGAGGGCAGGCTGTCGCAATGAGAGCTAGCTTCAGCGGTGAGGTGGCGACGTACTACGCGAGGCACCGGCGGGGTTACCCGCCCGAGGTGCTCGACGCCCTCGTCGGAGCGTTCGGCCTCAGCGCCGAGGACACGGTGGTCGATCTCGGCTGCGGCACCGGCCAGTTGAGCCTCCCGCTCGCCGCCCGGGCCGGGGCCGTCATCGGCGTGGACCCGGAGCCGGACATGCTGGTTCTGGCCCGCCAGGCCGCCCTCGACACCGCAACGGCCAACACCGTGTGGATGCTCGGCACCGACAACGACCTGCCCGCGCTGGGTCGGCTACTCGGCGAACGGACGATCGGCGCACTGACCGCCGCCGTCGCCATCCACTTCATGGACCGCGACGCGCTGTTCAGGGCCGCCCGGCCGCTGCTGCGTACCGGCGGCGGCGTCGCCGTCGTCACCAACGGAGCGCCGCTGTGGCTCCAGGACGCCGACTGGTCCAGGGCGCTGCGCGAATGCCTGGAACGGCTGCTCGGGCACCCCGTCACCGCTGCCTGCCAAACCGACGACGCCGGCCGCCTACGCAACCAGGACGCCCTCGTTCGCGCCGGCTACCGGTACGCGGAGTCGTCGGTGCAGTACGACGCACCGCTCACCGTCGATGACATGGTGGGCGGAGTCTTCTCCGCCCTGTCGGCGGACCGGCTGCCGTCCACGCAGGGACGAGCCACGTTTGCCGCAGAGGTGCGCGACGCCCTCGGCGGACGCGACGAGGTCACCGAGCGGGTCCGCGTCCGGCTCCAGTTCGGTACGCCCGACTGAAGCCGCACCTCGCCCAGCCAAGCCTTCCATCTCCACGGCCCGCCGGCATCGGAGCGCGCACCCCGGATGGTCAGGCCCGCTCGACCAACTCGACGACGAACGCGCGCCACGCCGGCACGTCATCAAACTGTGGGGAGCCGCCGGTCCAGCCAGGAGAGCAGGATCTGCGCGTACTGCGGGCTGATGCCGGCCAGGTTTTCGGCCTCGTGCAGGGTGGGCGCGTGGTCGCAGCCGGCCAGCCGGGCGATGGTCAGGTCTGCCGCAACGGCCGCCCGGCACCACACCGTCAGGCTCTCCTCGATCGGGATCCAGGCGTCGGTGTCGCCGTAGCAGAGCAACACCGGGCAGGTCAGCGCCGCGAACACCGGTTCCGGATCGAAGTCCATGTCGGCCCAGGCGCCGGGCTCCGGCACCTCGCGCGGCAGGAACGCCAGCGGGAACCAGGGCCGCTCGACGGCGGCGTCCAGCTCCGCCTGGGCGACCGTCCGGGACAGCCCGCCGCGAAGGTACGCCTCTGCGACCCCACGCAGCCGGTCCAGCTCGGCGAGGTCGGCATCGCCGTACCCGTGGCGGCGAAGTTGCTCGGCGGTGCCGTACCGCATCTGCCGGGCGGGGCTGACCCCGCTGCACCCGACGAGCACGAGGAGGTCGACCGGGTGGCGGCTGGCGGTCAGCGCCGCCGCCCAGGCCCCCTGGCTGAACCCCCACAGTCCGACCGGGACGTCACCGACCTGCCGGCGCAGCACGTCCAGGGCCGCCGCCGCATCGTCGGCCTGGGCGTTCATCGGCACGTCGCGTCCGTCGATCCGGGGGCGCCGGTCGTAGCGCAGCACCGCGATGCCGGCAGGCGGCAGCAGCCTGGCCAGGTGCTCATAGAGGAAGTACGACCGGTTGTCGGCGTGGGAGCCGTGCAGCACGGCGAGGGCGCCCCGGGCCGGCCCGGCCGGCAGGGTCAGGGTGGCGGGGAGTTGCTGCTCGCCGACGCTCAGCTCCATGCCGGGCAGTCAAGCACCGACCGGGCGTCTCCGTCTCGCCCGGTGAGGAGCTGGCGGCGCGCCGATGCGGTCCACCGTCAGGATCGGGCGGCCCTTGCGGCTCGCGTGGGACTGTCGAGCTGATGTCGCAGACGATTCACGCCATCTGGTGTCGCAGCGAACCAGGCATCGCCTGATGTCACAGACGACTCAGCTCGACAGCGTCGCGCGACCTGTTCGCCCGCGGGCGGGCTCCGCCACCGCCGCACGAGGCGCGGATCACCCGGTCAAGGCTGCGTGACGAGGCGCCAGCTCGACTGCCGGCGGTTACGAGCCGTCTCCTGCGCGGCGCTCGGGTTTGGCTGGGTGTCCGCGATCCTGCTCGCCCGCGCCGTGCCCGACGTGCGCTTCGGACGTCAGGCCCGCTCGGCCAGTTCGGCGACGAACGCGCGCCACGCCACCGGTGCGAAGGTGAGCGCCGGGCCGGCCGGGTCCTTCGAGTCGCGGACGGCGACGATGCCGGGAAGGTTGTCGGCGACCTCGACGCAGTTGCCGCCGTTCGAGCTGCTGCGGGTGCTCTTGCGCCACTGCGCGCCGGTCAGGTCAGCCATGATCTTGCCTTCCCAGAGCGGAGCAACGTCATTTGTGATGCGGGCCGGTGGCCTGATCGTCGAGGTAGCCGACGTCCTCCCCGTCGCTCGTCGTGGCGATGACGAACGGTCCGGCCTGCCCCGGGTGGAAGCCCGCGTTCAGCGGCAGGACATGCACCATGACGTTTGGTCGCGCCGCCATCTCACCCGGCCTACCTGGCGCTGCGCGGCCTGCGGGCACGGCGGGCACCGGCACGCTGGTCTCCGTCGAAAGATGTAGTGGACGTTCGTTCCGTAGGGCGAGTCGACAGGACCGACGCCGGCACAGAATGGGTTCCGTGCACATCTTGATCGCTAGCCCCGCATGAGCGTCGGGCTGCTGCTGTCGCTCGCCGGCCTGGCCCTGGTCGACAGCACGAGCATCGGCACGCTCTTCATTCCCGTCTGGCTGCTGCTCGCTCCCGGGCCGGTCAACGCCCGACGGATCCTCGTCTACCTCGGCACGATCGCCGTCTTCTACTTCGGCGTCGGGCTGCTGCTCGCCCTCGGCGGCAGCCGGCTGGCCGACGTCCTCGGCGGGGCGATGGACAACCGGCCGGTGCTCTGGGCGCAGCTCGTCCTCGGGGTCGGGCTGTTCCTGCTCAGCTTCCGCTACGACAGCAAGCGGCGTCCGCGCAGCGGCGGGGTGCTGCGTTGGCGGGACCGGGCCACCGCCGGCGACTCCTCGGCGCGGTGGCTGGTGGGGCTGGCGCTGCTCGCCGCGCTCGCGGAGGTGGCGACGATGCTGCCGTACCTCGGCGCGGTCGGCCTGCTGACCACCTCGGGGCTCGGCGCGGCCGAAATGGTGGGGCTGCTCGCCGGCTACTGCCTGGTCATGGTCCTGCCGGCGGTGCTGCTGTTGGCGGCCCGGATGGCGCTGCCGAGGCTGATCGAGCCGGTGCTGGCCCGGCTCAACGCCTGGATCATGCGAACCTCGGGCAGCATGCTCGGCTGGATCCTGGGCATCGCCGGCTTCCTGCTGGCCCGCGACGCCGCGTTCCGGTTGGGGCTGTTCGACACGTGGATCAGGTTGTGACCTGCTCGGCGGACCCGGTCGGTGAGGCGCAGCGCGACGGCGCGCGGCTCACCGACCGGGTCCGCGAGGGGGGGTCCGCCAGGCTCAGCGAGTGACGCGGGCCGTGTCGTCGATCTGCCCGTACTCGCAGGTTTCCTCGTTGCACAGTTCGGTGCCGCCGGTGAACAGTGCAACGCCGGTACGGAAGATGGCGCCGTCGTGCTGCGCGAGCACCCGTGCCGGCACCGCCTGCGGCTGGCCCGTGCACGAGAGGGGCGCCCAACCGGACCCGTACGCGATCCTGTCGCCCGAGCGCTGCCGGACGACCAGCTCGAAGGAGCCGGACATGCCGGCCGGGCACGTCACGGAGACGGTGACGTCCACGGCGACGCCCCGGGCGACCAGGGTCGCGGACGTGACGTCGGTGGTGCTCGCCGCGCTCGCCGGCGTTGCGCCCAGCAACACGAGCAGTGGCAGGCCGAGCAGTGCGGTGACGGTCCTGATGCGGCGCACGATCGTTCTCCTCTGTGACGAAGGTCGCTTACCGGCGTCAACCATAAGTCCTGTCAACACCCAAAGTGATCATCCGATTGCGCAGCATCATGCGACGGGGCGGTGACGTCGATCCGGTCCGGGCGGGCGTAGACGTTCATCGTGTCGCCGCGCAGGAAGCCGATCAGCGTCAGCCCAGCCTCCTCGGCCAGTTCCACCGCCAGGGTGCTCGGCGCGGAGACCGCCGCGAGCAGCGGCACCCCCGCCATCCACGCCTTCTGGGTCAGCTCGAAGCTCGCCCGCCCGGAGACCAGCAGGACGTGCCCGGCCAGCGGCAGCCGCCGCTCGCGGACCGCCCAGCCGACCACCTTGTCGACGGCGTTGTGCCGGCCCACGTCCTCGCGCAGCACCACCAGGTCGCCGTCGGCGGTGAACAGGCCCGCCGCGTGCAGGCCGCCCGTGCGGTCGAAGCCGCGCTGCGCCGCGCGCAGCCGGTCCGGCAGGGCGGTCAGGACCGCCGCCGACACGGTCAGCGGGTCGTCGCCCACCGCGAAGACCGATCGGGTACGCACGGCGTCGATGCTCGCCTTGCCGCACACCCCGCAGGAGCTGGTGGTGTAGAAGTTCCGGGCCGGATCGACGGCGGGTTCGGGCACGCCGGGCGCCAGCACCACGTCCACCACGTTGTACGTGTTGGGTGTCTCCGCGCCGGCGCAGAGCTGCGCGGTGCGTACGTCGTCGGCGGAGCGGATCAGCCCCTCGGTCAGCAGGAAACCGATCGCCAGGTCGAGGTCGTCGCCCGGCGTGCGCATGGTCACCGCGAGCGGCCGCCGCCGGCCGGGACCGGCCGCACCGACCCGGATCTCCAGCGGCTCCTCCACGGCGAGGCTGTCCTGCCGGCGTACCGAGGCGCGGCCCGTCGCCGCCGCGTCGAGGTCGATGCGGAGCACGCCGCGCCGGTCAGTCGCCCGTCCCATCCCGCCATCCTGCACCCCGGGGTCTGGGCGCCGCGCGGCGACGGCCCGTCCGTACCCGCGATGTACGCGGCCTGTACGCCGCCCGCCGTACGGTGTGACCGTCCGCAGGAGGAAGTCCGGAGAGGGTGGGGCCATGACCGTCAGGGTCGCTGTCGTGGACGACGGGTCGCTGACCTTCCGTGGCGTCGCCGACGCCCTCCTGCGGGCCCCCGGGGTGACCGTGGTCGGCGTGTTCCCCTCGGTCGAGCCGGTCGCCGCCCTGCGGGACGCGCTGCAGGTCGTCGTCGCCGACCGCTGCGCGGAGTCGAACGCCGGCCCGTGGTGGCCCGAGGGGCCGGCGTTCGTCGTCCTCGCGACGTGCCAGGACGTGGTACGGGTGCGGGCCGCCCTGGACGCGGGCGCGCTCGCCTATCTCGGGCGGGACGTCGACGAGGCCACCCTGCTGCGGGCGGTCCACGCCGTCGGGCGGGGCGACCTCTACCTCGACGGCGCGGCGCGGGTCGCCCTGCTGCCCGACGCCGTCGCCGACGTGGGCGACGGCGGACAGCCCATGCTGACGGCCCGGGAACGGGACGTGTTGCGGCTCGTCGCCGAGGGCCTCACCCACCAGCAGATCGCCCGCAGGCTCTGCCTGTCCAAGTCGACGGTCGACACATACACGCACCGCCTGCGACAGAAGACGGGCGCGGTGAACAAGGCGGGACTGACGCGGATCGCGATGGCGTTCGAGGCGAACCCCGCCGCCTAGGACCGGGCGGCCGGCACGTCAGCCCCGGGTCTGCACGAGGAACGAGTAGCCGATCCGCTTCGTGCCGTCCCAGTTGTACATCGGGTAGCACGGTCCCGGCGACGTCCACGAGCTGACGTACGCCGGCCGGGCCGCGTTGCACGCCTTGAGCGTGGGGTAGAGCGGGCTGTTGTAGGCCGCCTGGGCCGGGGCGGCCACGACCGCCACCGTGCCGGCCGTCATGGCGAGCGCCATCGCGCCGGTCGCCGCGAACTTCCTGGTGGTTGCTCTCATCGGTGCACTCCTCGTCTCTGCTGGGCACGGCAGACCCGGACCCGATCTGCCGTGCCCGTCCCCCGTCGAGCCCGTCGCTCGGGAGGGCCGCGCCACAGGACCAGGCTCCACCGGCGGCCGTCCACGATCACGTCCTACTTCTGTGTAGGCCGTCGCTCCACACGGGAGATCCTCGCAACCTCCCGTCAGACGCCTCGCGTCTCCCGACGAGGCGTCGGGCGGATACCGTGGCCCGGTGGACGCGTACGCGGCGGTGGTGCTGGCGGGCGGGGCCGCGCGCCGGATGGGGGGCGTCGACAAGCCCGCCCGGACGGTTGGCGGCCGGCCCATGCGGGACCGGGTGCTCGGCGCGGTCGCCGACGCCGCGCCGCGCATCCTGGTCGGGCCGGCCGGACCGGTGCCCGCCGGGGTGCGGGTGACCCGGGAGGAGCCGCCGGGCGGTGGCCCCGTCGCCGCCGCGGCGGCCGGGCTGGCCCTGCTCGACCCCGGTACGCCGGTGGTCGCCCTGCTCGCCGCCGACCTGCCCCTGCTCACCCGCGCGGCGGTCGGGGAGTTGCTCGGCCACCTCGACGCCGGTCACGACGGCGCCTGCTACGTCGACGGCGACGGGCGGCGGCAGACCCTCTGCGGCGTGTGGCGGGTGGCCCCGCTGCGCGCCGCCCTGGACCGCCTCGCCGCCGAGCGCGCCAGCGGGCCCACCGGCGGCGCCCTCGAACGCGCCGCCAGGCATGCCGGCGGCGCCCGCAAGCGCGTCGACCAGCCTCCCGACGGGTCCGCCGCGCCGCTGGCGGGGGCACCGATCAGGGCGCTGCTCGCCGGGCTGCGGGTGCGCGAGGTGCCGTGGGCCGGTGCCGGCCCGCCGCCCTGGTTCGACTGCGACACTGACGAGGACGTACGCCGGGCGGAGGAGTGGGCGCGATGACGGTCATGGACGACTGGGTGACGGCGGCCTGTGCCGAGCTGGACCTGGATCCCGCCCAGGTGCCGGTGCCGGCCGTGCTCGACCTGGCCAAGGACGTGGCGCACCAGGTGCTGCGGCCGGGCGCGCCCGTCACCGCGTACCTGCTGGGGCTGGCGGTCGGGCGGGGCGCGGACCCGGCCGGCGCCGCGGCCCGGCTCAGCGCGCTGGCCGCCGCCTGGCCGGTCGGGCTCGGCGCCGAACGCCCGGGCGGGACACCGGCCTGACCTCCGCTGTCCGATCACGGTCGGGCTGATTCGTCTCCCCCGTCGCGTGGGTAGGGTGACCGTGACGGACGGAGGCGATCATGACGGCGGACCACCCCTCGGCGTCGGGCGGCGACTCGCCCGGCACCCTGCCGGCGCACCACGAGCCGATCCTGCTCGACGAGCCCAGCACGGCCGACCTGCGGGCCAAGGTCACCCAGGCCTGGCACGAGTTCGCCCGGGCACTCGCCGAGCGGTTGGCGGCGCTGCCCACGGGCACGCACGTGGAGCTGACGCTCGACCCGACCGCCTCCGGCACCGGCGACGCGGTCTACTCGGTCAGCATCGACGTCGGCGAGGAGGGCCGGCTGGCCGCCCGCGCGGTCGGCAACGCCACCCTGCCGGACGGCTACCGGCTGGACCGGGCCGCCGTGGCGGACATGATCGCGCTCGGCTGGTCGCCGCCCGGCGTGGTGCCGGGCTCCGGCGAGCACTTCGGGCTGGACAGCGGCACCGCCGAGGCCACCCGGCTGGCCGCCCTGCTCACCCGGACGCTGCGCGACGTCTACGGCGCCCCGCACCCCGCCTTCCTCGTCTACCTCATCCACGACGCCGAGGGCGAAGCGCTGCCGGTGGAACCGCTGGGCACCGCGCGCAGCGAGTTCGGCCCCGACCGCAACGTGGAGGCCGACCTCGACGAGGCGCTCGCGGCGGCCGCCGCCGCCCAGGCGCCCGAGCACGACGCGGCCGCGCTCGCCGAGCAGGTCCGCACCGTCGTCTCGACCATGCTCAAGTCGGAGCCGGACCGGTTGCAGGTCGACTCCGACGGCGACATCAACATCCGCGCCGGTTCGGCGATGGTCTTCGTCCGGGTCCGCGACAACCCGCCGCTGGTGGACGTCTTCTCCCCGGTGCTGACCGAGGTCGAGCCGACCGAGCGGCTCTACGTGAAGCTCTCCGAGCTGACCAACCGGATGCCGATCGGCCGGCTCTACTGCGCCGACGACACCGTGTGGGCGTCCATCCCCGTCTTCGGCCGCAACTTCCAGGCCACCCACCTCATGCTCGCGGTCCAGGTGATGACCGGGCTCGCGGACGAGCTGGACGACCGCCTGCACGGCGAGTTCGGCGGGAAGCGGTTCTTCGGCGAGGGCGACAAGCCGGTCAAGCGGGACCAGGAGGAACACCGCACCGGCATGTACCTCTGATCCACGCCCCACCACGGCGGGCGGCGGGGTGCAGCCCGGACCGGTGGTGGCGGGTGGAGCCCGGAAACCCCGAGAAACCGGGCCCCACCCGCCGGGGAGGGAGGATCAGGTCACGGGGAGCCAGTCGAGGCTCCGGGCGGTGGTCGGATCGGTGGCCCGCAGGCCGGCGGCGGAGACGGTCCAGAGCACGTTCCCGACCAGCAGCGACCGCAGGACCGGGCTCGCCGGGCCGGTGTGGGAGACCGTGCCGACCTCGCCGATGTCGGTCCCGGTCACCCGCAGCAGGCGTACGTCGTCGCCGACCGGCAGCGCCACCAGGCCCGTCTCCGGGTGGTGCAGGAAGGCGTGCGTGTCGTGCTCCAGCGCGGAGTACGCCCTCGGCACGTGCCACTGGTCGAGCCGGCTCGGCCGGGCCGGGTCGCGTACGTCGAACAGCGAGACCTGGAGCCCCTGCGCCCGCCCCTGCCGGTCGGCCTCCTGGCCCACCCCGAGCAGCCGGCCCTCCGGCAGCGGGTGCAGGTACGCCGAGTAGCCGGTGATCTTCAGCTCCCCGGTGACCCGGGGCGCGGTCGGGTCGGTCAGGTCGACCGCGTAGAGCGGATCGGTCCGCCGGAACGTGACCACGTACGCGGAGCCGCCGAGGAAGCGCACGGAATAGATCCGCTCGCCCGGACCGAGGCCGGTGACCGCGCCCGTCCGGACCAGCGTGTCCCCGTCGGGACGCAGCACGTGGACGGCGGACTCCGAGTTCGGTCGGCTGCCCCAGGTGTCGCCCGTGGTCGTGGCCACCCGTAGGTGCCCCTGCCACTCGGAGAGGGCGTACTGGTTGATGAGCGACCCGGGCACCGAACCGGAGGCCACGTACCGGGGACGCCCGGGCGCGCCGGTGTCGAACCGGTGGATCTCGGTGACCTGCGGGTCCGGCCGCCGGACGTCCCCCCGGAACGAGCCGGGCCGGGGCGGCACCGGCCGTTCCCCGGCGAGGTAGAGGCTGCTCCCGGTGCCGTAGACGGTGGTGGCGTCGGCGGCGACGCTGACCGGGTCGCCGTCGCCGAGGCGGTCGCCGGCGAGGTCGAAGCTGAGCACGGTCAGCATCGACGTGCCGGACCAGGCGGGCGGCCGGCTCAACCGGTCGCAGCCGACCCGGCCGGTGTGCCGTTCCGCCCCGGCCGTCCACTCGTACGCCGGCAGCCACGCCTCCACCCCGGCCTCGGCGATCACCGCCCGGTTGGCGGCGGTCCGTGTCGCGTCGGTGCCCCGCTTCCCGCGCGGGAAGACCAGCCGGGGCTGGGTGCGGACGACCACCCGCGCGGTGGATCCGGTCTGCCGGGCGTCGACCAGGCTCCCGTCCATCCGGTACGTGCCGAGCACCCGCGGCGCGCCTGCGAGGTCGACCAGGATCAGGCGCGGTACGTCGCTGCGCCGTACGTCGCTGCGCCGTACGTCGCTGCGCCGTACGTCGCTGAGCGGCATCGCGCGGGTTGCCGGCATCCGGCCCGCGCCCACCTGGGCCAGCACCAGCGCTCGGTCGCCGTGCAGCAGCAGGGTCGTCTGCCGCCCCCACCGCAGCTCCGGCAGTGCACCGGTGAGGTCGAGGCGGCCGGTCTCCCGCCGGGCGGCCGGGTCCACCACCCGCAGCGTGCCCCCGGTGACGGTCACGATCCGTCGCCCGTCGGTCTTGACCAGGTCCGGTTCGTCCGCGCCCGGCTCGTGGACGTTCGTCGTTGAGTGCTCCGGGGCGGCCTGGGCGGAGAGCGTCCGTGCGTCGGACGCGGCCTTGGGCACGGCGCCGAGATCGAAGGCGATGCGCTGGCCGCCGCCGAAGCCCCACGGACCGACGGACGCGCCGGCGGCGGCGCGCAGCCCGGCCAGCGCGTCGGCGCAGGATTCGTAGGAGACCAGCCGAGGCGCGGCGGTCGGCTGGCCCGGCACCGGCAGGTCGGTGGGCACCGACGGGAGGGCGCTTCCGCCGAGCAGCGTGAGCGCGGCCAGCGTGCCGACCGCGAAAATGTGGGCTCGCCGTGTCATGGCCGGTTCGACGCGCCCGTCGGACGCGCGGTTCCGACCCCGACTCCACCTTCCACGCCGTTTCCGCCACGCCATGCCGATCGCCGTACCGTGTCGGCCGCCGGGCCGGGTCGGGTGCCGGGGGTGGTCAGCGGGGCGAGGGGCCGACGCCGGGGGAGTCCACGAGCCGGGAGAGCACGATGGTGCTCCGGGTCGACGTCACGAAGGACTCGGCCCGCAGCCGCTCCAGCGCCGCCTCCAGGTGCCCGATGTCGGCAGCCCGCAGGTGTACGAGGGCGTCGGCCTCGCCCGAGACGGTGTACGCGCCGACCACCTCCGGGTGCCGGCGGGTGGCGACCCCGATCTGGGCCGGGGTGGTCCGACCGGCGCAGAACAGCTCGACGAACGCCTCGGTGGTCCAGCCGACGGCGGCGGGGTCGACGACGGCGGTGAAGCCCCGGATCACGCCGGCCGCCCGCAGCCGGTCCACCCGCCGTTTGACCGCCGGAGCGGAGAGCGACACCCGCTGACCGATGTCGGCGTACGAGGCGCGGGCGTCCGCGACGAGCAACGCAATGATCCGCTGGTCCACGTCATCTATCTGCAACGTTCCGCCTCTGGGAAGCAACGGTTGTGGCTGTTACCAAAGTTCGAGGGTACCTACCCTTGGTCATCGTGAACCAGCAGCGAGTCGCGCGAAAGCGGACATATCTCATGTGCTCGCCCGAGCACTTCGCGGTCGAGTACGCGATCAATCCGTGGATGGACGTGACCACCCCGGTCGACTCGCAGCTAGCGGTCAAGCAGTGGGACCGGCTGCGGGAGACCCTGGTCGGTCTCGGCCACGAGGTGCACCTGCTGACCCCCGAGCAGGGCCTGCCCGACATGGTCTACGCGGCCAACGGGGCGTTCGTGGTCGACGGCACGGTCTACGGCGCGCAGTTCAAGCACGAGCAGCGGGCCGCCGAGGCCGCCGCGCACCGGGCGTTCTACGAGTCGCAGGGCTGGCGGTTCATCGCGCCGATCGAGACCAACGAGGGCGAGGGCGACTTCGCGTACCTGCCGGAGGCGCACGGTGGGCTGATCCTCGCCGGGCACGGCTTCCGCACCGAGCTGCCGGCGCACGCCGAGGCGCAGGAGGCCCTCGGCCGGCCCGTGGTGTCGCTGCGCCTGGTAGACCCGCGCTTCTACCACCTGGACGTCGCGCTCGCCTCGATCGACGACGAGAACGTCGTCTACTACCCGGGCGCCTTCTCCGCCGCCAGCCAGCGGGTGCTCACGCAGCTCTTCCCCGACGCGGTGGTCGCCGACGCCGAGGACGCCCTGGCCTTCGGCCTCAACCTGGTCAGCGACGGGCTCAACGTCGTGCTGAACAGCGAGGCGACCCGCCTGGCCGGGAAGCTGAAGGCGGCCGGCTACCACCCGGCCCCGGTCGAGCTGGCCGAGCTGAAGAAGGGCGGCGGCAGCGTGAAGTGCTGCATCGCCGAACTCCGCCCCTGACCCGCCGCTCCGCTGCCCCACCGCCACCGGACGCGTGGGGGTGGGGCGCGGTGGTGGTTCAGCCGAGCGTGGCCAGCTCGGTCACCAGGACGTTGGAGAGCACCTGGCCGTCGAGCTGGACCTCGCGCAGGTACCACCTCTGCTGCGGCGTACGGGGCTGGTTGAACTGCCACACCCCGCGCGGGCTGTCGATCTGGCCGATCTTGCCGAGGGCCAGGTTGACCTGCTGCGGGGTGGGCGACCCGCCGGCGATCCGGATCGCCTGGTCGAGCACCTGCGCGGCGTCGTACGAGGCCATCGCGTAGGTGGTCGGCGAGGTGCCGTGCTTCTTGCGGTACGCCGAGGCGAACCGGCGGTTGGCCGTGTTGTTCAGGTCGGACGAGTAGTTGAGCGCCGTCTGGATGCCCAGCGCGTCCTCGGCCTTGACGCTGCTCAGCACGGCGCCCTCGGTGAGGAAGCCGGGGGCGTAGACCTTGCCGGTGAACCCCTCGATGCGCAGCTGCTTGATGAACTCGACGGCGGCCGGCCCGGCGAAGAAGCAGAACACCGCCGTCGGGTTGCGGCCCAGCGCCTTGCGGATGTCGGCCCGGTACGCGGACTTCGACGGGTTGGTGAAGACCTCCGTCGAGACCACCGCGTCCTTGATCCGGGGGTCGGACTCGCCGAACTCCTGCCGGAAGCCCCGCACCACGTCCTGGCTGCCGACGCTGTCCGGCGCGATGATCGCCAGCCGTGCCGACGACTCCAGCTGTTCGCGCAGGTAGCGGCCCAGCGCCCGGCCGGCCTCGTCGAGCACGTACGACGTCCGCCAGATGTAGACGACGCTCTGGAGGCTGGACGGCGAGGCGTTGGAACCGATCAGGGGCACCCGGGCCTGTTCGACGGTGTCCCGGATGCCGGACATGACGTTCGCGTCGACCACACCGGTGAGGGCGAGCACGCCCTGCTTCAGCAGCCCCTCGACGGCAGCCTTGCCGGTCTTGACGCTCTCGCCCTCGTCGGCGGTGAGCAGGGTGGTGGGGTGCCCGCCCAGCAGCTTGTCGTTGAGCTCGAGGAAGAGCTGGAAGCCGTTGGTGATCTCGTCGCCGATCGCCTTGAGGCCGCCGCTGGTCGGCGCCACGAGGCCGATCTTGATCGGGCTTCCCGTGCCCGCCGCCTCGCCGTCGGCGTCGTCGGTGCCGCACCCGGCGACCAGTCCGGCCGTACCGAGAGCGGCCAGCAGTTGGAGGGCCCGCCTGCGGTTCATCTGCGACACCGAGTTCCTTCCGGGGAGCGTTGCAGGGCGGATCACGCCCCCTCGGCGTTCTACCCGGTCAGCGACGCTGCGTCAATGCTTAGCGATCTTTCCGCAGCGATCGGAAAGCAGCCGTGATCTGTGGCCACGCGGCGGACTCCGGATCGATGAGCCCGAAATGCTCGCATTCTGGCAGCTCAACGAGGTGGACGTCGCCGCCTGCCGCCCGGCCGGCGGCGGCGAACTCCCGACTCATCCGGACCGGAACGTGCTCATCGAGTGAGCCATGCGCGACTACTGTCCGTGTCGGAATGGGTACCAATGAACGTGGATCCGCCGCCGCGTACCGCTCGGGGTGGTCCGCCGGGCCGCCGCCCAGCAGCGCGGCCACCGCGCCCTCGTCCAGATCCAGCCGGTACGCCTCCGCGAGGTTCGACACCGGGGCCAGCGCCAGCACGCCGCCGACGGCGTCCGGGGCGGTTGCCGCCACGTACAACGCCAGGTGTCCCCCCGCCGAGTGGCCCACCAGCAGCGGCGGCCCGGCGGCGACCCGGCCGGGCAGCGCCTCGGCCGCGAGCCGGGGCAGCTCCGTCACTCCGGTCAGCACGTCGGTCAGCGTCGCGGGCCAGCCGCCACCCGGCTGCCCCGTCCGGCGGTACTCCACCTGCGCCACCGGGTGGCCCAGCCCGGCCAGCGCGGCGGCCAGCGGGTCGGTGTGCCGCCGGTCGTACTCGACCCGCCAGAAGCCGCCGTGCACCACGACGACCAGCAGCCGGGCCGGGCCCGACCCGGCCGGGACGCGCAGGTCGGCGAGCTGGTCCGGGTGGTCGCCGTAGGAGACGGTGACGTCGGGGGCCGGAGCGGGCCGGCTGAGCACGTCGCGGGGGTCGGCGGGCATGGCGCGACCGTAGCGCGGATCACGCGCGGATCCGCCGTCGGGATCGGTCCCCGGGCGCATGGGCGCTCGCGGCTGGGTAAAGATGGGTCCCATGACCGAAGCGCACTCCGCTGGACAGAACGACGAGCCGGGCCAGGATGGCACCGGTCACTCCGGAACGGTGGTGGTGGTCGGCCCGGACGGGCGGCCCGTCGGCACCGTGCAGACCGACGAGGCACACGGCGAGGACCCGACCCGACTGGTCGAGCAGCCGGCCAAGGTGATGCGGATCGGCAGCATGATCAAGCAGCTGCTCGAGGAGGTCAAGGCCGCCCCGCTCGACGACGCCAGCCGGCACCGGATGCGGGAGATCCACCAGCGGTCGATCGTCGAGCTGAAGGAGGGGCTCGCCCCCGAGCTGCGCGAGGAGCTGGAGCGCATCTCGCTGCCCTTCACCGAGGAGAAGGCGCCCAGCGAGGGCGAGCTGCGCATCGCGCACGCCCAGCTCGTCGGCTGGCTGGAGGGCCTGTTCCACGGCATCCAGGCGGCTCTGGTCGCCCAGCAGATGGCCGCCCGGGTGCAGCTGGAGCAGATGCGCTCCGGCCGGCAGGCGCTGCCCAGCGGCCCCGGCGCCGGCATGCTGCCGGGCATGCCGGGGATGGGCCAGCCGCCGCAGGGCGGCGAGGGGCACAGCACCGGCCAGTACCTCTGACCGCGCGGCCGGCCGGGGACGCCGGCCGGCCGCTCACCCCACCCCGAAGACCTTCTCCAGGTACGCCGCCACGCCGTCCGCCGAGTTCGCCGCCGTGACCTCGTCGGCGATCTCCAGGACGGCGCGGTGCGCGTTCGCCACCGCCACTCCCCGCCCGGCCCAGGTCAGCATCGGCACGTCGTTCGGCATGTCGCCGAAGGCGAGCACGTCCCGGGCGTCGATGCCGAGCCGCGCGCAGTACCACGCCAGCCCGGCCGCCTTGGTCACGCCGGCGGCGGAGATCTCCACCAGCCCCGAGTACGACGAGTGGGTCGCCTCGGCCAGCCCTTCGAGGGCGGCGGCCACCAGCGCGACGAACGCGTCCGGATCCTGCTCGGCGGACCGGGCCAACAGCTTCACCGCCGGTGCCGCCAGCAGCTCCTCGGGAGTCTCGACCGCCCGGATCGCGTCGTGGTCGGCGTCCCAGCGCAGCGGGTAGTGCGCCTCGTGCCGCATCTGCCGGCTGTCGACGATCTCCACCGCGAAGCTGACCTCGGGCACCTCGGCGCGCAGCCGCCGGGCCACCTCGGCGAGCAGTTGCGGGGCGAGCGGATCAGCCCGCAGCACCTCGTCCGCGACCGGGTCGTAGACCACCGCGCCGTTGGCGCAGATCGCCGGCAGCGGCTCGGCGAGCTGCTCGTACACCATCTTGAGCCACCGGATGGGACGGCCGGTGACCAGCACGACCGGCGTGCCCCGCGCGGACAGCCGGGCCAGCACCTCGGCGGTGTGCGGGCTGAGCGTGCGGTCGTCCCGGAGCAGGGTGCCGTCGATGTCGGTGGCGATGAGCCGTGGTGCCTCTCCCATCAGCGGGACAGTAGCCGATCGAGGTACACCGCCACCCCGTCGTCGTCGTTGCGCAGGGTCACCTCGTCCGCGGCGGCGCGGACCACCGGGTGGGCGTTGGAGACCGCGACCCGGGCCCAGCCGGCCCACTCGAACATCGGCAGGTCGTTGGGCATGTCGCCGAAGACCAGGACCTCGGCCGGGTCGACGCCGAGGCGCTGCGCCACCACGGTCAGCCCGGTGGACTTGTCGACGCCCGGCGGGCAGATCTCGACGAAGCCCAGCCCCGCCTGGGTGAGCGTGGCGACCTCCGGCGGGACGATCTGCCGGGCGACCGCGAGCAGTTCGTCGACGTGGTGGTCGGCGGTCCGGACGAACGCCTTGATCACGTCGCACGAGAGGCACTCGGCGCGGCTGCGCGCCTCGAACTCGTGCTGGTAGGGCCAGCTCGGGTGGTAGTCGCCCCAGAGCGGGGCGCCGTGCTCGTCCGACGCCTCGACCATCACGGTCAGCGGCCCGACGGCCGCCTCCAGGTCGGCCAGCAGCGTGGTCAGCACCTCGGCGGAGAGGCGCTCGTCGCGCAGCACCACCGGCCCGGCCGGGTCGCTCTGGTCGACGACCCGGCCGCCGCCGGCCATCACCAGGAAGTCCGCGGCCCGGATGTCGTTGCGGGTCATTCCGGCCAGCCTCGGCCCGCGACCGGTGGCGCCGACCACCGGGATACCGGCGGCCCGCACCCGGTCGAGCACCGCGTGGGTGTACGCCGAGACGGTGTCGTCGCTGCGGACGAGCGTCCCGTCGAGATCCGTGGCGATCAGCTTGGGCAGGCCCGGGCGGGTCATCGTTCCTCCTTCGCCCGCCGCCGTCGCAGCCAGCCGTCTCGGTCCTCGGTGCCTCGACCCTGAGTGACGGCGGGCAGCAAACGTACCTCGCGGAACGGGCCCCCACCATGGCGTTGCGGCGAATGCCGTGCCAACGGTCGACGGCCCGCCGGTGTCCCCGTCCGGGACCCTGCCGTGGGCCGTAGGGTGGGACGGATGGGAGAGCGGGACTGGCCGGTGGCGGAGGCCGTCGACACCGAGCGGCTGCTGCTGGAGCCGCTCCGCGTCGACCACGCCGAGGAACTCGCCCCCCTCCTGGACGACCCGGCCCTGCACGGGTACATCGGGGGCAGCCCGGCCACCTTGGAGCAGCTCCGGGAGCGGTACCGCCGGCAGACGGTCGGGCGGTCGCCGGACGGCCGGGAGGGCTGGCTCAACTGGGTCGTCCGGCACCGGGACAGCGGCGACGCGGTCGGCACCGTGCAGGCCACCGTGCGGCTCGACGGTGACCGGCCGGTCGCCGAGCTGGCCTGGGTCGTCCTGACGCCGTACCAGGGCCGCGGCTACGCCGGCGAGGCCGCCGCCGGCCTGGTCGGCTGGCTGGCGGAGCGCGACATCCGGGCGCTGGTCGCGCACGTGCACCCAGACCACCGGGCCTCGGCCCGGGTGGCCGAGCGGCTCGGCCTGCGGGCCACCGACGAGCGAGCGGACGGCGAGGTCCGCTGGGTGGCTCCCTGAGGGACGCCACCTTCGGCGATCGGGTACGGGCGAGGTCGTCGTCCTCGTCGAGCCGGCAGGCTGACGTTCGTCACCATGGTCGTCGGCGAACCGGCCCCCGGTCAGTCCGGGAGTTCGGGGCGGGCGAAGGGGGCGGCCGGCCCGACGGTGAGGTCGGCCGGCGCGGGCGGCAGCCCGTCGTCCGTCAGGTCCCGCGACCTGCGGCGGCGCCAGCCCACCGGCTCCGCCCCCGCTCCGCCGTCCGCCCCGGCCCCGGCACCCGCCTCGGTCCCGTCTTCCGCCTCGGTCCCGCCGTCGGACTTCCCGGCGATCCGGGCCGCGTCGGCCGGGGCCAGCTTCAGCGCCGCCGCGAAGAGCGCACAGGCGAGGAACGCCGTCACCAGGCCCCGGCCGTACTCGACCTGGAACCCGTCGTCCGTGGAGTAGAAGAAGACGCGTTGGGCGGCCTCGTCGAGCGAGGCCGTGGCCGCGACCAGCAGCCCCAGCAGCGCCCCGGCCACGGCCAGCCCGGCGAGCCGGGCGTTCGGACGCACCGCGGGGGTGCCGCGCAGCGCGAGCACCACCGCGCAGACCAGGGCGAACAGCCCGACCAGGTAGCCCACCCCGAACCCACCGACGTCGGACACCCCGCCCGGCACCCGCAGCGGCGTGTTGCCCTGCGGGCCGCCGTTGGGGATGGTCATCACCTGCCACTCGCCGAGCATCGAGGCGAGGGCGGCCACCGCGCCGAGCGCCGCGAGCAGCACGGGGAGCCGGGGGTCCCGGCCCAGGCCGGAGAACGTACGCCCGAACCGCCCGGGCCTGTCCGGCTGCGCGGTGCCCCACTCCAGGACGGCGGCACCGTCGGACCGGTGTTCCTGCCGGGGAATGGGGGAACTCTGGGACATCGGCCACCCTTCCGCGTTCGCGGGCCTGCCCCGAATCATGACACAGTACGCACCCGGTGACGCGGAGCGTGAACGGTCGCCGGAGGGTGCCCGTTGGGCTAGCGTCGGGTGCATGCCTATCCGTACCGCTTCCGCACAATGGCAGGGCAACCTCACCGAGGGGTCCGGCACGATCCGCACCGGCAAGGGCGGGCTGGAGGGGAACTACTCCTTCAAGTCCCGTTTCGAGGAGGGTGAGGGCACCAACCCGGAGGAGCTGATCGGCGCGGCCCACGCCGGCTGCTTCTCGATGGCCTTCTCCAAGGCGCTCGCCGAGGCCGGCTCGCCGCCCACCTCCGTGGAGACCACCGCCAAGGTCCACCTCGACAAGACCGACGCCGGAATGGCGGTGACCCGGATCGAGCTGGACACCGTCGGCCAGGTGCCCGGCATCGACGAGGCGCAGTTCACCAAGCTCGCGGAGACCGCCAAGGAGAACTGCCCGATCTCCCGCCTGCTCGCACCGGGCGCCCAGATCAGCCTGACCGCGCGCCTCGCCTCCTGACCGTCCCCGTCGTCGGCGTCGACCGCCACGGGAACACGCTCCCCGTGGCGGCCCGCCGAGTCGGGCCGGGCGCGCGCGGTCGGCGGGTTCCGGACGGTCGGCCGCAGGCTCCGGACCCGTGACGGGCGGCCGGCTGCCGGCTCCGACCGACCCCGGCGGCCGAGCCGGGCCGGCGGACTGACCGGCGCGGGCGGGCCGTGTCGTCGGGCAGAATGGGCGGGGTGCCGGTGGAGATGAGTCGCGAGCGCTTCGAGGAGCTGGTCGGCGACGCGCTCGACGAGGTGCCCGAGGAACTCCTCGCCCTGATGAGCAACGTCGTGATCCTGGTGGAGGACGACCCGCCCCCCGGCGAGGACCTGCTCGGCCTCTACGAGGGGCACGCCCTCACCGAACGCGGCTGGGACTACGCCGGCGTGCTGCCGGACCGCATCCTGATCTACCGCAACCCCATCCTGCGCATCTGCGACGACGACGAGGACGTCGTCGACGAGGTCGCGGTGACGGTGGTGCACGAGATCGCCCACCACTTCGGCATCGACGACGCCCGCCTGCACGAGCTGGGCTGGGGCTAGCGGGTGGCGGTTGCCACCGTCGCCTACCGTCGGTCCAGGTACCGCGAACTCAGGAGGCACTTCCATGCGCAGCGAGCTGTTCTCGGCGGAGAACCTTGAGAAGGAGTCCGCGCAGCCCGGCATGCGGCTGCAGAACTCCAAGATGTTGAAGGTCGAACTCAACGGCGAGGTGATGGCCCGGGTCGGGTCGATGGTCGCCTACCAGGGGCAGGTGCAGTTCCAGGCGCTCGGCTCCGGCGGGCTCGGCAAGTTCCTGAAGCAGAAGCTGACCGGCGAGGGCGTCCCGCTGATGAAGGTCTCCGGCCGGGGTGACGTCTTCCTCGCCGACTTCGCCAAGGACGTGCACGTCATCGACCTGGAGCCCGGCGACGCGCTCTCCATCAACGGCTCCAGCGTGCTGGCCTTCGACTCCACCCTCCAGTACGACATCCGGATGGTCGGCGGGGCCGGCATGGCGTCCTCGTCGGGCCTGTTCAACTGCGTCTTCAGCGGTTACGGCCGGATCGCCATCACCACCAAGGGCACCCCGGTGGTGCTCAGCGTCGACGCCCCCACCTACGTCGACCCGCAGGCGGCGGTCTGCTGGTCGGCCAACCTCCAGACCGGCTACCACCGCGCCGAGCAGCTCGGCCTCGGCACGCTGCTGGGCCGGACCACCGGCGAGGCGTTCACGATGAGCTTCGCCGGCCAGGGCTTCGTCGTCGTCCAGCCCTCCGAGGAGCCGCCCGTCATGGGCAGCGGCTCCCAGGAGCAGCAGGGCGGGCTCCTCGGCGGCCTGCTCAGCTGAGGCACGCCCCGCACCACCTCGCACCGCCCCCGCGCCGCGTCGACCGGCCCCACCGGATCCGACGCCGGTCGGGGGCGGTGCCGTTGCGGGGCCCGGGGTCGGCCCCGGGGCGGTCCCGGGCCGGCCGTCAGCCGAGGTCGCCGGCGCGCAGGCGGGCCAGCCAGGCGGCAGCGTCGGCGTAGTCGGCGTCCGAGAGGCCGGCGGGGGCCGGGATCGGGCGGTCGCCCGTCCCGGGGAAGCGGTGCCGGGGGTACGAGCCCAGGAAGCGCACGTCGGCGCAGACCCGGCGCAGCCCCTGCAACGCCTCGCCCAGGCGTACGTCCGCCACGTGCCCGGCGCAGTCGAGGAAGAAGACGTAGCGGCCGAGCGCCTCCCCGGTCGGGCGGGACTCGATCCGGCTCATGTTGACCCCGCGGACGGCCAGCTCCATCAGCACCGACAGCAGCGCGCCCACCCGGTCGTGCGCGATGTAGACCGCCAGGGACGTCACGTCGTCGCCCGTCGGCGGCGGGGGCGGCCCGGGGCGGGACACCAGCGCGAAGCGGGTCACCGCGTCCGGGTGGTCGGCGATCTTGTCGGCGAGCACGTCGAGCCGGTGCCGCCCGGCCCCGATCGGGGCGCAGATCGCCGCGTCGTACTCGCCGGCGGCTGCTCCGGCGGCGGCGGCGCCGTTGGAGAGCACGTCGACCACGACGGCATCGGGCAGGTGCGCGCGCAGCCAGCCGCGGCACTGGGTGGACGCCTGCGGGTGGGCGGCGACGCTGCGCACGTGCGGGAGCGTCGTGCCGGGCCGCGCGGCGAGCACGAACTCGACCGGCAGGACCACCTCGCGGGTGATCACCAGGGGTTCGCCCTCGGCGAGTTCGTCCAGGGTCACCCCGACGGCGCCGCCGATCGAGTTCTCCAGCGGCACCAGGGCCGCGTCCGCCTCCCCGGTCCGTACGCCCTCCAGCGCCTCGGGGACGCTGCGGGCCGGCGTGCGGCTGCCCCGCTCGGCGGCGGGGATGCTCTTCAACGCCTGCTCGGCGAAGGTGCCCTCCGGCCCGAGATAGACGAAGCGCGTCGGCGGTGTTCCCGGCATGGCGACAGCCTACGCACCCGGTACGCCGAGCGACCCGCCCTCGCAGACGCGCGTCCGGATACCGGGCGGCCCGGCGGCGCGGACCTCGGCGGTGCAGACGTCGGTGCCGGCGGTGACCAGGCGCGGGGCGTTCGGCCGCCCCTGGGTGATCACCTGGAGCGTCTCGTGCCCGGTCACGTCGAGCACCGTGTAGTGCCACTCGCCGGCGCAGAGCGGCCCGGTCCGCACCCGGACCCGGACGCCGTTCGGCAGCACGCCACCCCGGCCCCGCACCAGGTCGACGATCCGCGCTCCCGAGGGGCCGTCCGGGCACGGGACCGCGACCAGGCCGGGGTCGACCGTGGGGGTGATCCCTCCGGCGCCGGGCAGGCCGGTGGTGGGCGGGGGCGTCGGCGCGGCACCGGGCGTGGCGGGGAGCGCGGTGCGGGTCGGGGCGGTGGTCGGGGCGGGACGGCGCAGCTCCGGTGGGGTGCCGCAGCCGGCGAGGGGCAGCGCGGCCAGCAGCACGACGGCGGCGAGGCGGCGGGCGTACGCCGGCGGGGCCGGGCGGGACGAGGCCCGTACGGGCGGCAGGGGCGGAGCCGACGGGGCGCACGGGCGAACCGCTCCGGGCCGGGCCGGGCGGCCGGGCGGTCGGGCGGGCGTGGCGGGGCGCGAGGGGGTGGGCGGCACGGCCGATCCTCGGGACATCGGGGAGCGTCACTGCGGCCGGGAGGCCGAGCCCATCCTAGGAGGAACCAGCGGCCGGGTGAAGATCAGCCGAGGACGCGATGGCCGGCACGCTCCAGCGCGGCGGTCGCCTCGCGGAGCCGTACGGCGGGAACCAGCAGGTAGTCGGTGTCGTAGGTGGAGAAGGCGACCACGCTGACCCGGGCTGCGGCGAGGGGGTCCACCAGTGCGGCGAGGGTGCCGCTGACCGCCAGGTCGAGCGGTTCGGCGACCCGCAGGCAGCGCCAGTCGGTCTCGCCGACGGCCTGCTCGGGCGCCCGGTCGGCGGGGCAGATCAGCGAGATCCCGTCGGCCGTCCAGCTCACCGTGACGACGTCGCCGTTGCTCAGCCCGCCCGACAACTCGGGCGGCAGGGCGGAGCCGGCGGCCAGGCGGCACACGGCGTACTTCCCCGGCAGCAGAGCGATATCGAGCATGAGGGCACCTTACGGCCTCGGTGCGGGCCCGCCCCAGATTCGCCGCGTGCGGCGAACGCCACATCCCGCCGCTGGTCAGACCGGGGAGAAGAACGTGAGTGAGCCGGCGACCGTCCCGCTGGTGAACACCGGGGTGGAGATCGCGTCGACGGTCGAGTCCGGCGCGTCGGTCGACGCGGCCTGGACCCGGAGCAGCCCTCGGGCCAGCCGCCCGGAGGAGAGCGCGAGCAGCGGCGGGATCTTGTCGATCTCGGGCTCGGTCAGCTCGCAGCGGTTGGCGGTGAAGTCGAGCAGCCGTAGCCCGCCGTCGAGCAGCGGCAGCCCGGTCACGTCCTCCGGGTCGCCGAGGCAGAGCAGCTCGCAGCCGGCGACGGAGACGGCGACGACCCTCGTCCCGGCGTCGATCAGCAAACACGGCTCGTCGGCGTGGGAGACGGTCGACGACCACCGACCGAGGTTGTCGAACTCCTGCCCTGTCGGTGTTCCCGCCGTCGGCACGAACACGTCAGAGAGCGAGAGTTCGACGTGGGCCACCGCGCCTCCTATGTACACCGACGGTCCGTCCACGCTAGCCGGTCGTCGCGGGTGACGCCGACCGCGCGTGGTCACCGGGCCGCCGGTCGGTGAGGGAGTGCCCTGACCAGGCGGCCGGCGACGGCGCGACCGACGGGTGCCGACCGGCACCCGGGTGCGTGGCGTCGCCGGTGACGTTACCGTCGGTTGGCCGGCTTGTCAGCGGCCGTTCGGCCGCCCTCGTACCACCGGTAGTCCGCAGCCGGCCGGTACGCGCCGTTCACCCAGGTCTCCGGGTGCTGCGCGACCCGCGAGAGCTTCTCGGCCGTGGCCGGACTGATCCGGCTGCCCCCGGCGACGAGCAGGCGGTCCAGCTCGCGGTGGGTGGCCATGAGGCAGTCCTTCGGCAGGCCGTAGACGCTGATGACGCCGGAGCCGACGAAGGTCAGCACCGGCGTCACCGGGATCGGCAGCCCCACGGCGTCGGAGAGGGCCTTGCTGGCCCGCTTGGCGTCGCGGCGGGCCTCGGCCACGTAGGGCGGGCGCTTGCCGTTGATCTGGACCACGTCGCCGGCCACCAGCACCCGGGCCCGGCCGTGGTCGGCGATGGTGACCGCGAAGAGCCCGCTCGGCCCGATGGCGAGGAAGCCGGCACGTTCGTCGCGCTCGTGGTCGAGCAGGAGATCGGCGGCGTCCGTGCGGGGCCACTCGATGACGTGCCACGCGGGCCCGAGATGGTCGAGCCGGCCGAGCGCCCGTGCCCCGGCCGCCTCCAGCCGCCGGGCGCCCCGCTCCGCCCTGCGGCGGCGGGCCCACTCCAACGGGGACGGACGGACGGGTGTGAGCACCCCCGGCGACTCCACGCGGGGGTGTGGCACCGCCGCGGGCGGCAGTGCCCGGGCGGACGGTACGGCTTGACGAGCGGGAAAGACAGTCATCGCGACCTCCGGCAAAAGGTCCCTCGAAGTTATGTCCTCACTACCCTACGTTGCCAGTCCCCTGTGTCGGCAAGTTGGAACGCCGGAGTGAGTGTGGATGAATGCCATATTCATCCACCCCTGTTTTATCGGATGCCGCCAAACCCTGCCCTACGCTGCGAGGGTGACCCACTACGTGGACAGCGAAGTCGGTCGGCTCGGGACGGTGCTGCTGCACCGCCCCGGTCCTGAGTTGGCCCGGCTCACCCCCCGGAACAACGACACGCTCCTCTTCGACGCCATCCCATGGGTCGGACGGGCCCAGGAGGAGCACGACGCCTTCGCCGCCGCCCTGCGCGAGCGCGGCGTCGAGGTCCTCTACCTTGCCACCCTCCTCGCCGAGACGCTCGCCGTCGCCGACGCGCGGGCCGAACTCACCGGGGAGGTGCTCCGTTCGCCCAGACTCGGCGACTCGCTGCGCGCCCGGGTCGCCGACCACCTCGCGTACCTCGATCCCGTCGCGCTCGCCGACGTGCTCATCGCCGGGCTGGCCCACGAGGAGCTCCGGGTCAGCCGGGAGCGCCCGGGCGGCCTCGTCTACACCCTGATGGACCGGCACGACTTCGTCATCGACCCGCTGCCGAACCTGCTGTTCACCCGGGACTCCTCGTTCTGGGTCGGCGACCGGGTCGGGGTGACCAGCCTGGCGATGCCGGCGCGGCGACGGGAGACCACGCTGACCGACGCCATCTACCGGCACCACCCCCGCTTCGCCGGCACCGAGCTCGTCTACCAGCCCGGCCTGGAGCACCTGGAGGGCGGCGACGTGCTGCTGCTCGCGCCGGGGGTGCTGGCCGTCGGGGTGGGCGAGCGGACCACGCCCGCCGGCGCGGAACGCCTCGCCCGGCAGGTCTTCGCCGCCGGGCTCGCGCACACCATCCTCGTCGTCCCGATCGCCCAGGAACGGGCGACCATGCACCTCGACACCGTCTGCACGATGGTGGACGTGGACGCCGTGCTGATGTACCCGAACATCGCCCACACGCTGTCGGCGTACACGGTGATCGCCGGGGCGGACGGTGAGGACCCGCGGGTGGACGGCCCGGCGCCGTTCCTGCGGGCCGCCGCCGACGCGATGGACCTGCCCCAGCTCCGGGTCATCGACACCGGCCTGGACCCGGTGACCGCGGAACGCGAGCAGTGGGACGACGGCAACAACACCCTGGCCATCGCGCCCCGGCTCTGCGTGGGCTACGAGCGCAACACGGAGACCAACGCGCAGCTGGAGCGGGCCGGCATCGAGGTGATCCCGATCGCCGGCTCGGAGCTGGGCTCGGGCCGGGGCGGACCACGCTGCATGTCCTGCCCGCTGGTCCGCGAGCCGCTGGGCCCACCGGTGTGAGGAAGGGCCCCTTCCTATACCGAATACGTTAGGAAGGGGCCCTTCCTTACACCGCAGCCGCCGCGCGAGGCGGGCGCGGCGGGGCGAGGGCACAGGGCGGGCGGGGTGTCCGGCTCAGCGCAGGGTGAGTTGGCGGCCGAGCAGGCCGTGGCGGGCCCGGCGGCCGGCGGCGTCCAGCGGGGCGGGCTCGGCGAGCGCCTCCGCGTACCGCTTGGCGAAGTCGGCGACGGGCTGCTCCCAGTCGGCGGCCGGGACGTCCTCCGGCAGGTCCCAGACGGGCACCAGCCGGCCGTGGGCCCGGAACATGCCCGCGAAGCGGGTGTTCTCGCCGAGCACCAGCGTGCCGGCGACGCTCAGCCGCGACAGCGCGTCCAGCGCGGCGTCCTCGTCGTCGGGCAGCACCCAGCGCACGTGCGCCTTCTCCGGCACCTGGCACCAGTACGCGGCCCGGGCGGCGGCGAGCCGCACCGTGGGGTAGATCGCGGCGTTCGCCCGCTCCAGGGACGCCTGCACGTTCGGGTCGTCGCCGGCCCCCGGGTCGAGCCAGAACTCGAACCCGTCGTGCATGCTGACCTCCAGCGGGCCGTCGGCGAGGACGTCCTGCAACCGGGGGCCGGGGCCGGGCAGCGGCGGCACGGGCACCGGGCGGCCCGGCTCGGCCCGCAGCGCGCAGAGCAGCGCCTCGGCCAGGTCCCGGGAGACGTCGCCCGACTGGAGGTGACGCTGGAGCCCGATGAGGACCCGCCCGTCCGGCTTGGTCATGGCAGGGGTGGCCATCGGCAGCACGGTGGCCAGGGTGACCTCCCGGTCGCCGAACTCCTCGACCAGGGCGGGGGCCAGCCGCAGCGGCGCGGAGGCGGCCGGCACCAGTTCCCGCAGGGCGATCCACTCCGGCTCGTCGGTCAGCCCCTCGAACGGTCGGGGCACGAAGATGTCCCGTACCTTCTCCCGCTTGGGGGTGGCTTCGGCGGCCCGCTGGCTCTTTCGACGCTTGCTCACGGCGACACAGCCTAGAGGCCCCGGCGGCCCGGTGGGGCGGGACCCGCCCTCGCGGTCGGTCAGCCGGCCACCGCAAGGTCCGACCGGGTGACGTCGGCGGGGTCGAACTCGGCCCACACGCTCTGGCCCAGGCCGTCGCGCTCGACGCCCCAGCGGTCGGCCAGCCCGGAGATGATGTGCAGCCCCCGCCCGTCGACGGCGTCGGTGTCGGCGATCCGCATCGTGGGGCCCGCGGCGGCGCCGCCGTCGGTCACCCGGAGCTGCACCTGCTGGCCGCCGGACGAGTCGCGCAGCCGCCAGGCCACCCGGACCACTCCGCCGGGCAGCGGGTCGGCGTGCCGGACCGCGTTGCCGACCAGCTCGGCGAGGACCGCGACGAGGTCGGCCAGGAGCGGCGGGGGTACGACGTCGGCCAGCTCCTCGGCGAGGCGTCGCCGCGCCACCCGCGCCCCAGCGGCGTGGTGGGGGACCACCACGCACCATGCCCGATCGGCAGCTCCCGTCAACACCTTCGTCCCTTTCCCGCCCCCGTTGCCCGTCGCCGGTCACCCGCGGGGCAGCCGCACCTCTGCGACCGTACCGCCACCGGCCCTCGGCCGTAGGGATACCCATCCATTCTGCTGTTCAACGATCCGACGGACGAGATAGAGGCCGAGTCCGGCCCCGGCGTAGCGGCGGCGGTCGCCCGACTCGCCCTGCCAGAACCGGTCGAAGGCCCGCTCCACGTGCTCCGGCCGGATGCCGATGCCCCGGTCGCGTACCTGGAAGGAGACCGTCGACCCGTCCGCGTCGGCGGTGATTTCGATGAGCGAGCCAGGCTCGGAGTACTTGCCGGCGTTCGTGCACAGCTCCGTGAGCATGGTGGCGAGGCTCAGCCGGTGGCCGAGCGCCTTGGGCAGGTCCGCGGGGAGGCGGAGGACGAGCCGCTGCCGCAGCTCCGCCGGGAGGTCGACCGCCGCCGCGCGCAGCGCGTCACCGAGGTCGTACGGGGCGGGGGGCTGGTCGCCCGGCCCCGCCTCGGCGGCGGAGGAGAGCAGCCGGTCCACCAGCCGGGCCAGCTCGTTGGCGCGTTGCCCGATCACGCGGGCGGCCTGCCGCCGGTCGGTCTCGGTCAGCGACTCCCAGTGGTCGGTGAGCGTGTCCGCATAGCCCTTGATCACGGTCACCGGCGTACGCAGCTCGTGGCTGGTCACCGCCACGAAGAGGTCCCGGTCGTGGTCGCGGCGCTGCTGGTCGGTGATGTCCCGGAAGGTGACCACCCGCAGGGCGCCGGGGCCGGGCAGCTCGCCAGAGGTGATCGTGAGCCAGCGGCCGTCCGGCATCCGGTGGTCGCGCACCTGCCCGGACGGGGGCAGCGGGAAGGGCAACGGCCGGTTGAGCGCCTGGGCCACGGAACGGCCGGTGACCCGGGCGGCGGCCGGGTTCCAGAGCCGGACGTGGTTGTCCCGGTCGACGACGGCCAGGCCGTCCGCCAGCGCCGCCACCACCGGCCCGTCGCCGTGCACGGGCAGCCCGGTCTGGTCGCCGTACATGTGGGCGATGCAGGAGGCCAGGTAGCCCGCGACGGCGTGCTGCTCGGCGTCGGGCGGGTCGTCGCCGTCGGGGTAGAGCACGTGCAGGCTGCCGACCGTCAGCCCGCCGATCTCCGCGCGGGAGACCACCATCCGGAGCAGGCCCCGTTCGGCGAGCTCGGCGGAGAGCCGGCCGGTCAGCTCGTCCGTGCGGACCTGGCGCACCCGCGCGCCGGAGAGCAGGCAGACGGTGGCGGGGTCGTCGGCCGGCACGGGGTGGCCGACGGCCCACTCGGCGGCGCCGGTCGCGGCGATCACCCGACCGCCGGTCGGCGCGAACTCGACGAACGCCGTGCCCGCCGCGCCGAGCGCCGACCGGGCCACGCGGAGCAGGTGGGTGAGCACCGGAAGGCCGGTGCCGCCCGAGTTGATCATTTCGATCACCGTGGTGTGGCCGGCGATGAGAGCGGAGAGGTCGGTGCGCTCCGGCATCCTCCGAGTGTGCCCCGCCGGCCAGTCCGGGGACACCCCTGCCCGACCGGGCCTCCGCGCGCTGCCACCCCGGTCAGCGGCCCAGGCTGGCCAGCGTGTGCGCCGGCCGGTCGGTGATGATGCCGTCCACCCCGGCGGCCAGGACGAGGTCCAGGTCCGCCGGCTCGTTCACGGTCCACACGAAGACCTGGTTGCCCGCCGCCCGCAGGGCCGGCACCAGCTGCGGGCGGGCGCGCACCAGGGCGACGCCGGGGCCGGCGATCCGGGTGCCGAACGGCAGCCGCCCCGGCCGCACCCAGCGCGGCAGCACATCCAGCAGCAGCACCGTGGGCAGCGCGGGGGCCAACCCCCGAATCCGGCGTACGGCCAGCGGCGAGAACGACATGACGGTGACCCGTACCGGATCGTCCGGTTTCGGCTCGGTCAGCCCGTACCGGCGCAGCATCGCGACGAGCCGGCGCTCGACGTTCCCGCCGTGGCGGGAGGGGTGCTTGGTCTCCACCAGCAGCCGCACCGGCCTGCCCGCGGCCAGCACCGCGGCCAGCAGCCGCTCCAGGGTCAGCAGCCGCGTGTGCGACTCGTCCAGCACCTCGTCGCCGTCGGCGGGCGCGCAGCCGGGGTGCCAGGAGCCGAAGTCCAGCGTTTCCAGCTCCGCGAGGGTACGGGCGCTGACCAGTCCCTGGCCGTTGCTGGTGCGGTCGAGACGGCGGTCGTGCACGCAGACCAGGTGGCCGTCCCGGGTCAGCCGGACGTCGCACTCCAGCCCGTCCGCGCCCTCGTCGAGGGCCCGCAGGTAGGCCGCGAGGGTGTGCTCGGGCAGGTCGTGGGACGAACCGCGGTGCGCGAAGACGAGAGGGGCGTCCATCCCGACCGTCCTAGAGGACCCGGCCCGGCTGCCCGTCCTCGCGGACCACTCCTCGTCCGGCGGCGGCCCACTCACCCATCCCGCCCTCGACGTTGCGCACCTGGTCCCAGCCGTTGCGCATCAGGTAGGCGACGACCTGCGCGGAGCGCCCGCCGGAGCGGCAGATGACGGCGACGTCGCGGTCGGTCGGCACCTCGGCGATCCGGGCCGGCAGCTCCATCATCGGCAGGTGGTGCGCGCCGGGGGCGTGGCCGGCGTTCCACTCGTCGTCCTCCCGGACGTCGAGCAGGTACGCGTCGTCGGCGATCTCGGTCACGGTCACGGTGGGAACCTGGGATCCGAACACGGGCCAAGCCTAGATCCTCGCCCGGGCGGCCGGTGGCGGGCCGCCCCCGGGCGTCACAGCCGGGTGACCCACCGCGGGTTGGCCCGCGCCCAGTCCGGCACGCGGGTGTCGCGTACCGCCTCGAAGAGGCCGTTTCCGCCGTTGTCGAGCACCACGTACGACACCTGGTCGATGGTCTGGGGGTGGGAGGGGACCTGCACGCCGCGCAGCGCGTCCGCCGGCAGGTCGCGCAGGGCGAGGACCAGGTCCTCCAGCCGTACGCCGTTGGTGTCCACGGTCAACGAGCCGCCCACGGCGCGGATCACCTGGTCCAGCTTGACCGGGTTGGTCCGCAGCGACGTCTCACTCGTGCGCTCCAGCACCGCCCGGAGCAGTTGCTGCTGGTGGGTCTGCCGGTCGTAGTCGCCGCCCGGCAGGTCGTAGCGCTGGCGGACGTAGTCCAGCGCCTCACCGCCGTCCATCTGCTGGCAGCCGGGCGTGAAGATGCGGTCGGTGTGGATCGAGCGGACCTCGGTGTCCACGCACATGCGTACGCCGCCGAGCAGGTCGATGACCTTGCGGAAGCCGGAGAAGTCGATCAGGGCCGCGCCGTCGAAGCGGATGCCGGTCAACCGGGACAGGGTGGCCGAGAGCAGGCGGGTGCCCGGCTGGCCGCCGCCGCCGTGCTCGTACGCCGCATTGATCTTGTCCTGGCCGCCGCCGTAGCCGTTGCCGGCGGGGATGGCGACGAGCAGGTCCCGGGGGACGGAGACCAGGTACGCCTCGCGCCCGCCGGCGGGGACGTGCACGATGAGGATGGTGTCCGAGCGTCGGTCCGCCGCGCTGCCGCTCTGCCAGCGGTCGGTCCCCACCAGCAGGTAGTTCAGGGGCCCGTCGGGGTCGGTGCGTTCCCGGCGGGCGGTGGGGTCGAGCAGTTGTTCCCGGACGACGCTGCGGTCGTACCGGTCGCTCAGCGCCTCCAGGCCCGCCACGGCGAGCCCGGCCAGCAGCACCAGGGCCACGCCCAGGCCGAGCAGCAGCCGGGGCCAGCGGACGCGGGGCGGCCGGGCGGGCCGGGTGTCGGTCCCGGCCCGGCCCCGACCGTCGCCCGTCGATCTGGACGTGACGCCTCCCCGCGACCCGTACGTGAATCCCTCTCACGTCAGGCTACGAGTCGACCACGGCGGTCCGGGCCGCTTCGCCGACATCGCCCGGCGAACCGCCCCGGGCCGGCGCTACTCGCGGCTGGAGACCACCTCGGGGTTGGCGAAGACGAATTCGGCCAGCTTGTCCTGTTTCACCGCGCGGAACATGTCCATCGTCTGGGCGCTGAGCGTCTCGCGGGTGCCGTCGCTGTGGAAGGTGCCGCCGTTCGTCTTCAGCATCACGAGGTCGTTGCCGGTCACCCCGCGCATGGTGAAGACGAAGTCGGGGACCGGCACGCCGGCGGTGTCGAGGATGAATGCCTTGCCGGCGGCGTCGATCAGCTTGTTCAGCTTGATCGGGTTGGTCAGCGTCCCGTCCTGGGTGGCCTTCTTCGCCATCGCCTTGATCAGCTGCTGCTGGTTCTGCTGCCGGTCGTAGTCGCCGTTCTTGAGGCTCTTGCGCTGCCGGGAGTAGTCCAGCGCCGCCCAGCCCTCCATCTCGCGGCAGCCCTTCTTGTGCACCACGGGCGTCCGCTGCTTGCCGGTCTTCTTCGCGTCCGCGTTCCACATCGGCTTGCCGTCCACGTACGACATGTGGATCGACTCGACCTCCTGCTTGACGCAGATGCGCACCGTGCCGAGAGCCTCGATGACGTTCTTGAATCCGCCGAAGTTGATGATGGCCGCGCCGTCGAAGCTGATCCCGGTCATCTTCTTGATCGTCTGTGCCATCAGCTGGGCGCCGCCCTCCCAGCCGCCGCCGTTGCGGGCGCCGGCCTGGAACGCCGCGTTGATCTTGTCGGTGCCGCCCGAGTAGCCGCTCTTCTTGAACGCCGGGATCTGGGCCTCGGTGTCCCGGGGGATCGAGATCAGGTACGCCTGGTCGTGCGTCGCCGGGATGTGCAGCACGATGATGCTGTCCGCCCGCACGTCGTCGGCGGCCCACCGCTCCCGGGCGTCCACACCGAGCAGCAGCATGTCGATCGGGCCGTCCAGGCTGGCGCCACCCTCGGCGTCGGTCTTGCCGGCGTCACCGAGGAGGTTGCGCTGGGCGATGTTGCCGGTGGCGCTGCTGATCAGCGCCTTGCTGCCGACGATGGCCGCTCCGCTGGCCACCATCAGCACGGCACCGAAGATCAGGGTGAGTCGGGCCCAGAGCGGGTCCTTGCGGCGCGACCGCTTCTTCGCGGACCCGCCACCGGGCTTGCCGCCCTTGACGGGCTGCTTCGGGATGCTCGTGGAGGCCCGGACCGGGCCACGGGGGGACTCCAGCGCCGGAGGGCGACGGCTGGTCTGAACCGGCATGCGTGCTCCAGCTCGCGTTGTCAGGGGGCGGGATCACTTTACGGACGCTTTCCCGTCCTGGCGAGGTCGTCCGACCGTCAAATACCGTTCGTACGGCCGTCATCCAGGAAAACTGACCGAACGGACAGATCGATACGGCTGGTCGGCGGTTGGCTCACAGGAAGCGCTCGGCCGGCCCTCCGAATCGTGATGACGTTCGTCGATCACGGGAGGGCCGGCCGGCGGATCTGGTCAGTTTCCGGTGCCGTCCTTCTTCTTCTGGTTGGCCTCGACCCAGGCCGTCATGGTGTCGGCCGACATCGCCTTGTACATGGTCAGCGCCTTCTCCTTGTCCGACACCACCACCGACTCACCGTCGATGGTCTGGCTGCCGACGTGCGGGCTGGTCACGAAGGTGAGGTTCTCGCCGCGCAGGTTGCGGAACTGGACCCCCATGTCGACCAGCGAGAAGCCCTGGTCGACGGTGACCGCGGCGGTGACCGACTTGAGGAAGTCGTTCAGCTTCTTCGGATTGGTCAGCGTGCCCGTGCTCGCCGCCTTGTCCATCAGGGCGCGGAGGAACTCCTGCTGGTGCCGCATCCGGGCGAAGTCGCCGTCCGGGAACTGCTTGCGCTGCCGGATCCAGTCCAGCGCCTCGGCGCCGTCCATGTGGTTGGTGCCCTTGGTGAACGTCCGGTACGGCTTGTGGATCGAGGTGACGGTCCGCTCGACCTTCAGGTCGACGCCGCCGAGGGCGTCGGTGACCTGCTTGAAGCCGGCGAAGTCGATCGCCATCACGTGGTCGAGCCGCACGTCGGTGAAGCACTCCACCGTCCGGACGGCCAGCGGCAGCCCGCCGAAGGCGAAGGCGGCGTTGATCTTCCCCCGCTGCCCGCTGCCGCAGTCGGCGTTGGCGCCCTCCGGGATCGGCACGTAGAGGTCACGGGGAATGGAGACCAGGTAGGCCTTCTGGTGGTCCGACGGGATGTGCATCACGATGATCGTGTCGGCCCGCCACTTGCTGGACTTGTCCACCGGGGCGTCCGGGTCCCGGGAGTCGCTGCCCACCAGCAGGATGTTCAGGGCGCCGTCCACCGCCTTGGCCGGGCGGCCCCCCGTGATCTCCGAGAACGGGTCGGTGCGGGCGAGGTCGTCGTCGAGGCCGCGGGCGTAGAACCAGGCGCCCACCCCGCCGAGCAGCGCGAGCACCAGCACGGCCACGCCGGCCACCAGGGCGATCCGGCCCCAGCGGGGGCGGACGCCGCCCCGGCCCGGCCGGTCCGGTCCGGTCGGTCCGCCTGGCCCGGCCGGTCCGCCCGGCCCCGCGGGACCGCCCGGGCCGCCGGCCCGTGGCTCGTCCGCCGACGGGGACCAGCGGGCCTCGGCCGGCCGGGCGCGTCCGGCGTCCCGGCCGGGGCCGGGCACCGAGGCGCGCCCGGCGCTGCGGTGCAGGTGCGGGAGTGGAACTCCGGCGGGCATGGTCGCTGACATGTAACTCAGGGTACGTACGCGTAGCCACTGTCGCCCCGTGGCGCCGCCGACGTGTGCGCCGGCGGCGGGCGTTCGCTAGACCATCCGCTCGCGGAAGTACTCGATCGTGCGGCGGAGGCCGTCCTCGGGCGCCACGGTCGGCTCGTATCCGAGCAGCTCGCGGGCGAGGGTCAGGTCCGGGCGGCGCATCTCCGGGTCGTCGGCGCTGCGGGTGATGTAGGTCACCTCGGAGCTGCTCCCGGTGAGCGACACGATCGTCTCGGCCAGCTGCCGCATGCTCATCTCGTGCTCGGTGCCGCAGTTGATCGGCCCCGTCTCGCGGGAGTCGAGGAGCAGCAGGATGCCGTGCACCAGGTCGGACACGTAGCAGATCGAACGGGTCTGGTTGCCGGTGCCGTGCACGGTGATCGGCTCGCCGCGCAGCGCCTGCGAGATGAAGGTCGGGATGGCCCGGCCGTCGTCAGGGCGCATCCGCGGGCCGTACGTGTTGAAGATCCGGACGATGGCCGTGTCGAGCCCCCGGCTCCGGTGGTAGGCCATGGTGGCCGCCTCGGAGAAGCGCTTCGCCTCGTCGTAGACGGCGCGGATGCCGATCGGGTTGACGTTGCCCCAGTACGACTCGGGCTGCGGGTGCTCCTTCGGGTCCCCGTACGCCTCGGAGGTGGAGGCCATCAGGAAGCGGGCGCCGTCGGCGACCGCGCGCTCCAGCAGGTGCAGGGTGGCCACCGAGCCGACGCGGAGGATCTCCACCGGCAGCTTCTCGAAGTCGGTCGGGCTCGCCGGCGAGGCCATGTGCAGGATGGCGTCGAACCGCTCGGCCATCGCCGGGTGGTGGGTCGGCAGGCCGTCGGAGATGTCGGCCTCGACCAGGGTGAAGTTCGGCTCGTCCAGCAGGTGGGCGACGTTCTCCTTCGACCCGGTGATGAAGTTGTCGAGCGCGACCACGGTGCAGCCGCGAGCGATCAGGGAGTCCACCAGGTGCGACGGTACGAAGCCGGCGCCGCCCGTGACGAGGATGCGGTGACCGGGTCCGAAGCGGGCAACAGCGTTCATGCCGGTCAGCCTACCCACTGCCCCGAGCCGCCCTGACGCAAGGAAGGGTCCCTTGCTATCGCCAGGGCGATAGCAAGGGACCCTTCCTTGTATCTGTCGGGTCGTCAGTGGGCGCCGGCGCCGGTGACGGAACGCACCTCCAGCTCCGCGTACTTCTCCTCGTCGTGCTCCTTGGAGATCACGGTGCCGATCCACCCGCACAGGAAGCCGAACGGGATGGACAGGATGCCCGGGTTGGACAGCGGGAACCACTGCCAGTCGTGCTCGGGGAACATCGAGGTGGCCGCTCCGGAGACCACCGGCGAGAAGAACACCAGCAGTACGGCGGAGAGCAGGCCGCCGTAGATGGCCCACACCGCGCCCGAGGTGTTGAACCGCCGCCAGAACAGGCTGTAGAGGATCGCCGGCAGGTTGCCGGAGGCGGCCACCGCGAACGCCAACGCCACCAGGAAGGCCACGTTCAGGTTCTGCGCGTAGATCGACAGCACGATCGAGATCGCGCCGATCACCAGGGCGGAGACCCGGGCGACCCTGACCTCCTGCCGCTCGGACGCCTTACCGTCCTTGATCACGTTGGCGTAGAAGTCGTGCGCCAGGCTGGACGAGGAGGCCAGGGTCAGGCCGGCCACCACGGCCAGGATCGTGGCGAAGGCGACCGCCGCGATGACCGCGAGCAGGGTCGCCCCGCCGAGATCACCGCCGAGGAATTCGATGCCGAGCGCCTCGGCGAGCTGCGGCGCGGCCGTGTTGCCGGCCTTGTCCTGCGCGGTGATCGCCTCGCTGCCGACCAGCGCCGCCGCGCCGAAGCCGAGGGCCAGGGTGAGCAGGTAGAAGGTGCCGATGATGCCGATCGCCCAGAGCACGCTCTTGCGGGCCGTCTTCGCCGTCGGCACGGTGTAGAAGCGGATCAGGATGTGCGGCAGGCCGGCGGTGCCGAGCACCAGCGCGATGCCGAGCGACAGCAGGTCCATCTTGTTGTAGAAGGTCTGCGTCGCGTCGCCGGCCACCTCGACCCCGTAGCGCAACCCCGGTCCGAGGAGCGCGTCGCCCTTGCCGGAGGAGGCCGCGGCGGCGCCGAGCAGCTCCGACAGGTTGAAGTTGTACTTCGCCAGCACCAGCACCGTCATGATCGTCGCGCCGCCCATCAGCAGGAACGCCTTGACGATCTGCACGTAGGTGGTGCCCTTCATGCCGCCCACGGTGACGTAGACGATCATGAGCGCGCCGACCATGATGATGGTGGCGACCTTGGCGGTGTCGGCGTCCATGCCGAGGAACGTCGTACCCGGCTTGATGCCGAGCAGCAGGGCGACCAGCGCGCCCGCGCCGACCATCTGCGCCAGCAGGTAGAAGATCGACACCGTGATGGTGGAGACGGCGGCGGCGGTACGCACCGGGCGCTGGCGCATCCGGAAGGCCAGCACGTCGGCCATCGTGTACCGGCCGGAGTTGCGCAGCAGCTCCGCGACCAGCAGCAGCGCCACCAGCCAGGCGACCAGGAAGCCGATGGAATAGAGGAAGCCGTCGTAGCCGTAGAGGGCGATCATGCCGGCGATGCCGAGGAACGAGGCGGCCGACATGTAGTCGCCGCCGATGGCCATGCCGTTCTGGAAACCGGAGAAGGACCGGCCACCGGCGTAGAAGTCGGTGGCGGTCTTGGTCTGCCGGCTGGCCCAGATGGTGATGGCCAGGGTCACCGCCACGAAGACCAGGAAGAGCGTGATGGTGAGGTTGCGGGCGGTGGTGCTGCCCGCCTCAGCCGCGAGGACCGTGTTCATTGCCCACCTCCCCGATCTCGGCACGGATCCGGTCGGCGACCGGGTCGATCTTCCGGTCGGCGAACCGCGAGTAGAGCCAGGCGATGAGGAAGGTCGAGACGAACTGGAGCAGGCCGAAGACGAGGGCGATGTTGATGTTGCTGCCGAAGAGCTTCGTGCCCATGAAGTCCCGCGCGTACGCGGACAGGATGACGTAGAGCGCGTACCACAGGAAGAACGCGACGGTCATCGGGAAGATGAAGCCGCGCAGCGTGCGCCGCAACCCGGCGAACTCGTCCGACCGCTGCACGGCCAGGTACCGGTCCGCCGCCGAGGCCGACGGCGTGGACGCGGGTGTGTCCGTGGACATTCGTGGATCACCACCTTCACAGGCGTGGGGAGTTTCGCGCACGGTAGAAAGCGCGCTCCCCGCCACGGAAGGGCGAGATCGACGCCGGTCGGCGGCTGCGCCGAACGGCACGGTGGCTGCGCCGAGTGACGCAGCTCACTCCGTTCACCGGTACCGGGCGTCGCCCGGGTGGGCCGGACGGCCGCCGTCGACGGTCGTCAGGTCAGCTCGCGGTAGCGGCCCCGGTAGTGCAGCAGCGGGTCCGTCTCCCCGGTCAGCTCGACGGCCTCGATGGTGGCCTCCACCAGCAGGCCCCAGCCGTACTCGCGGGCGGAGTCGAGCCGGCACCCCGCCCAGCCGCCGGCGTCGGCCGGCACCGGGCCGTAGGGGGTGTCGGTCCAGGCGCCGGTGGCGAACAGGCCGCCGGGGGACGGGAAGAGTCCCGCGAACCGGTCGGCGAGCTGCCGGTGCGCCGGGCCGAGCGGGGCCACCGCGAAGCGGCCGGCGGACTCGACCGCCGCCCACAGGTCGGACTCCGGGTCGACCAGGCCGAGCAGCCGGTCCGGCTCGCCCTCCGCGACCAGCGTCGAGGAGACCGTCAGGCCCGCCGGCTCGGGCGCCGTCCAGAGCGTCACCGGCGACGCCAGCCGACCCCGCAACCGGCGTACGGGCGAGCGTTGGTCGGCGGGCACGGCGAACGGGTCGATGTGGTGGATCTCGGCGCCCGGCTCATGATTCACGTGAAACATTGTGCGGCCTGCCCCGCCCCGACGGGCCCGGATGTGACGCTCAGCAGCATGTCCCCGAAGGCCTCGGGGCGAATCGCGCCGCCACCATGTGCACCGGTGAACACCACCCCACGGGCAGTCGGTTGAGATCTTGGACGTTCTGCGCCCTTCCAGGGGCCGTTCCCGGCCAAGATCTCGGCGGGTGCGCGTACCGCTGGAGGGGTCAGTCGTCGGCGGTCAGTGACCGGCGGGCGGCGGCAAGCACCTCCGGGTCCGTGCAGCCGGCGGCGTACCCGGCGATCCGGCGGCGGATGTCGCGGCCGAGCAGCCAGGAGCCGATCCGGTCCGCGACCGGGCGGAGGAACGCGGGCCGGCAGCGGAAGCTGTACCGCCAGGTGGCGACGGCGTGGCCGGGCTCCGGGGCAGGCGCGAACCGCCACCCGCCGGCGAACATCTCGAAGAACCACGGCCCGCGGACCATCTTCATCCCGACGTGGCTCGGCGGGGCCCAGGAGACGTACTCGCTCACCATCGCCAGGCCGTGCCGGGACCGGGTGAAGGTCCGCACCCCCTTGCCGGGCCGGGTCGCCCCGTCGGTGAAGTGCTGCTCGCGCACGAACGGGTCCCACCGGTAGCGCACGGGCGCGGTGGTCTGGGAGACCGCGAAGGCCAGTTCGGGCGGGACCGGCACGGTGATCACCGCTTCGACGACGGGCATCAGGCCATTGTGCCGCCGGCCGGCAACCACCGCGTCCGGCGTGCGCCGGCCCGCCCTCCGCCCGGCGGAGCCGGCGCGTGCCGGCGGCCGTCAGCGCCTGGGCGTCACCGTGGCGAGCAGGTCCGGCATCCGGCGGTCCAGCACGTCGCCGGCCAGGTACGCGCCGAGCAGCGCCGCCCCCAGGCCGTACGCGGCCCCGAGCGGCAGGGCCAGCCAGAGCCAGACGTCGCCGAGCAGCCCGGCGGCCACCACCATCGGCACCGCCGCCACCGCGGTGGCGAGCATCGCCAGCAGGGTGAGGAAGCTCTTCGCGATCCCGGCACCGGTGTTCAACGCGAACGGGTTGCTCGTCTCCGGCAGCGAGTACGCCCCGAGCACCGAGACGAAGCAGTTCACCGCCAGCCCCGCGCCGTACGTGCCGAACAGCGTGCCCGCCATCAGCCCGATCCAGCCGGGCTCGCCGATGACCACCGCGACGACCACGGAGATCACCGCCAGCATCGGCAGGACGTAGAGCGAGAACGCGGCCATCCGGGCACGCAGCTCCTGCTGGCCGGAGACGCCCGCGACCACGTTCGCCGCGTACGCGCTGCCGTCGAAGCCGAACTGGTTGGCCAGGGTGACGGCGGCGAGCAGCCCGACGAAGAGCATCGACAGGCTGGACAGCACCGGGGACGCCTCGGTGCTGGCCGTGAACCCCTCCGCGCCGTCGATCGTGAAGCCCGAGCCGCCCAGGTTGACCATGACCGGCACGAAGAGACCGACGACCGCGACGGTGATCAGGTTGGCCCGGCGGCGGGCGTCCCGCCACCAGTAGCGGGCCTCCCGGGCGACGAGGGCGCCGAACCGGTCCCGCCGCGCCCAGCCGAGAGCCCTCGGGAAGAGCTGGGCGACCGCCCCGCCGGTCGTACCACGCTGGGCGCGGGCCGGCCCGGCACTGGCCGCGCCCACCATCGCGGACTCGAGCGAGCGGGACCACCAGGCCAGCAGCGCGACGATCGTCGCCGCCGTGATCAGCAGCTTCACCGGTGCGGCCCAGACGCGGCCCTCGGCCACGTCGATGCCGGCCGTCCAGGGGGCGCCGAACGGGGTCCAGGCGACCACCTCGGCCACCCCCTGGAGGCGGTCCCAGTCGGCGTCGGAGAGGGCGGCGATGCCCAGGAGCTGCAACGGCCCGAGCAGCGCGGCGAGTACGGCGAGCAGCACGGCGGCCAGGTCGCGGACCCGGCGGGACCGCAGCGCGGTGGCGAAGGCGCTGGTCACCGCGCGGGCCGCGGCGACGCAGAGCAGCAGCCCGGCGACCACCCCGACGAAGGCGACCGCAGCGGCCGACCAGCCACCCAGCGCCCCGGCGGTGACCACCAGCCCGCACAGGGCCAGCAGCACCGAGATCGTGGGGACGCTGACGAAGGCGGCGGCGAAGAGCCCGGTGACGAGGGTGCGGCGGCTAAGCGGCAGCAGCGCGAACCTCGCCGGGTCCAGTGTCTCGTCCACCCCGAAGAAGACCAGCGGCAGCAGCAGCCAGCCGAGCACCGTCAGGCCACCGCCGAAGGCGGCCACCATCAGCGCGTAGCGGCTCTCGTCGGCCAGGCCGGGCGCGGCGAAGAGGAAGAAGCCGGTGCCGGCGAACCAGAGCCCGAGCACCGCGCCGCCCACGAAGAGGGCGACCCGCCAGCCCTGGCCCCGGAAGTTGTTGCCCATCACCCGCAGCTTGAGCCGGACGAAGTGCCGGGCGGAGACCCGCCGGGCGGGCTGGGCGGAGACGGTCGGCCCGGTCACTGCGACAGCCACGCCAACTCCTCGCCGGTCGCCGTACGGCCGCCGACCACCTCGACGAAGACCTGCTCCAGCGAGCGGCCGCCGCGCACCTCGTCGATGGGACCGACCCGCTTGATGGTGCCGGCCGCCAGGATCGCCACATGCGAGCAGAGCCGCTCGACGACCTCCATCACGTGGCTGGAGAAGACGACGGTGCCGCCCCCGGTCACGTACCGGTGCAGGATGTCCCGGATCAGCGCGGCCGAGACCGGGTCGACCGCCTCGAACGGTTCGTCCAGCACCAGCAGCCGGGGCCCGTGCAGCAGTGCGCAGGCCAGGCCGATCTTCTTCTTCATGCCCGCCGAGTAGTCGACCACCAGGGTCCGGCCGGCGTCGCCGAGCGCGAGCACGTCCAGCAGCTCCGCCGCCCGCTGGTCGACCACCGCCGGGTCCATCCCCCGCAGCAGACCGTGGTACGCGAGCAGCTCCGCGCCGCTGAGCCGGTCGAAGAGCCGTACGCCGTCGGGCATCACGCCGAGCAGCTGCTTCGCCCGCACCGGGTCGGCCCAGACGTCGTTGCCGAGCACCCACGCGCCCCCGGCGTCCGGCCGGAGCAGCCCGACCGCCATCGACAGGGTGGTGGTCTTCCCCGCGCCGTTCGGGCCGAGCAGACCGTAGAAGGAACCGGCCGGCACGTCGAGGTCGACACCGGCGACGGCGACCTTGCCGTCGAAGTGTTTCGCCAGGCCACGCAGGGAGAGCGCCGGGTGCTCAACAGTCATGCGTCGACCGTATCCGGCCCGAACCAGCCGCTGCTCCGGCCGCAGGATGATCCCCGGTCATCCCCGAGTCGTACCCGTCGGCGCCGCTGAACGCCCGGCCCGCCTGTCAGGAAGGGCCCCTTCCTCTACCGCAGGCGTTAACAGGGGGCCCTTCCTTACAGGCGCAGCGCCTCCGGGGCGTGCAGGCGGAGCATGGTGGCGCCGACGTCGGCCGGCGCCCGGCGGCGGGTCGCCATCGAGACCGCCACCATCACGGTGAAGGCGAGCGGCACCGTCCAGGCGGCCGGTTGGGCGGTGAGCGTGGCCGGCCAGCCGGACAGCGGCGGGCCGAGCACCGTGACCAGCACCGCCCCGACCGCCGCGCCGCCGCCGACCAGGATCCCGGCGGCGGCGCCGAGGTCGGTCAGCCCGCGCCACCAGATGCCGAGCACCAGCAGGGGGCAGAAGCTGGACGCGGCGACCGCGAAGGCCAGCCCGACGACCTGCGACACGTCCAGCCCGGCGAGGTTGAGCGCGAGGACCGTCGGCACGGCCCCGGCGATCACCGTGGCGAGCCGGAAGCCGCGTACCGAGCCGCGCCCCAGCACGTCCGTGGAGATCACCCCGGCGACGCTGGTGAGCAGCCCCGACGAGGTGGAGAGGAAGGCCGCGAACGCGCCGGCCGCGACCAGCGCGGCGAGCAGCCGGCCGGCGGTGCCGTCGCCGAGCGCCGCGCCGGGCAGCAGCACCACCACCGCGTCGGTCTGCCCGCTGAGCAGCAGTTGCGGGGTGTAGATCCGGCCGAGCACCCCGTAGATGGTGGGCAGCAGGTAGAACGCCCCGACCAGGGCGAGCACCACCAGCGTGGTGCGGCGGGCGGCGGCGCCGTCGGGGTTGGTGTAGAAGCGGACCAGCACGTGCGGCAGGCCCATCGTGCCGAGGAACGTGGCCAGGATCAGCGAGTACGTGGCGAACAGTCCCCGGTCGTCGTCCCCGGCGCTGGGCAGCAGCCAGTCGGCCGCGTCGGTGGCGACCCCGGACACCTCCGGCACCGGGTCACCCGCGGCGAAGGAGAGCTCGTCGCCGGGGCGTACCTCCTGGATCCGGCCGTCGGGGTGGGTGAGGGTCGCGCGGTGCTCGACCACGACGGTGGTCGCGGTCCGGAACGCCGGCCCGTCGGGCGGGGTCACCGCCGGGCGGGCGTCGGCCTGCCACTGCAACGCCAGGAAGATCGCCGGTACGGCCAGCGCGGTCAGCTTCAGCCAGTACTGGAAGGCCTGCACGAAGGTGATCGCGCGCATGCCGCCGAGCGCGACGTTCGCGGTGACCACCACGGCCACCAGCAGGGCCCCCAACGGGTACGGCGACCCGGTCACCGTCGCCAGCGTCAGCCCCGCCCCCTGGAGCTGCGGCACGAGGTAGAGCCAGCCGATGAAGATCACGAAGGCGGTGGCGAGGGTACGCAGCCGACGAGACCCGAGCCGAAGCTCACAGAAGTCCGGCAGGGTGAACGCGCCGGAGCGGCGCAGCGGCGCGGCCACGAAGAGCAGCAGGGCCAGGTAGCCGGCGGCGAAGCCGACGGGATACCAGAGCACGTCGACGCCGTACTTGAGGATGAGCCCGGCGACCCCGAGGAAGCTCGCCGCCGACAGGTACTCCCCGCCGATCGCGGCGGCGTTCCAGGTGGGGCTGATCGCCCGCGAGGCGACCAGGAAGTCGGAGGTGGTCCGCGCCAGCCGCAGCCCGTAGAAGCCGATGCCGACGGTGACCAGGGTGACCGCCACGATCGCCGGTACGACGTAACCGTTGCCCACCTCAGCGCTCCGGCCGCTGGACCAGGTCGGTGAAGTCCTGCTCGTTGCGTTCGGCCAGCCGCACGTACGCCCAGCCGACGGCGATCAGGAACGGGAACGACGCCACCCCGAGCAGCAGCCAGGGCAGGTTGACGCCGAGCACGGTGACCCGGCCGACGGCGGGCGCGACGGCGAAGAGCCACGGCAGCCCGCCGAGCCCGATCGCCACCACCAGGGAGAGCCGGAGGGCCAGCGCGAACTGGGCCCGGACCAGCCCCCGTACGAGCGCGTCGCCGACCCGGGTCTGTTGGGCCAACTCGGCGCGGGTGCGTTCCGCCCGGTCCTCGCGGCGGGACACCTCGGCCAGCACGATCCGGGTCCGGGGCTGGGCGGCCGGGGCCTGCGACGGCACCCCGGGCCGGCCCGCGTGTCCGGGCGTCCCGGATCCGCCCTGCCGGGGCGCGGGGACGGGATCGTCGGCAGCGGCCACCCCGGCAGTCTCGCCCGATCGCCGCGAATGTCAAGGGCGGCAGTCGGCGTTACGCCCGCCCGGGCCGGCTCGGGTGAAGCCGTCCACACCGGGCTGTGGACAACCTGTGGAGAACGGGTCACCCCTGTGGATAACTCTGTGGGAACCGCCGTCGCCGGAACCTTCTTCCCCGCCGGGGAGTGGGAGAGACGGAGAAGGGAGGTGACGGTGTCCGACGGTGATCTGATCTCCGAGGTCTACACCGGGTGTTTCCGCCGGCTGGTCGTCCAGCTCTACGCGGTGACCGGGGACCTCAACGAGGCGCAGGAGGCGGTCCAGGAGGCGTTCACCAGGGCGCTCGCCGCGCCCCGGCGCTTCGCCCGCCTCGAGAACCCGGAGGCGTGGCTGCGGAGGGTGGCGGTCAACGTGGCCCGCAGCCGGTACCGGCGACGTCGGGTGCTCGACGGACTGCTGCGCCGGATCGGCCCGCCGCCGGTCGTCGCCGACACCGCGCCGGAGCACCTGGCCCTGCTCACGGCCCTTCGAGGGCTGCCCGCCGGGCAACGGGACGCGCTCGCCCTGCACTACCTCGTCGACCTGCCGGTGGACGAGGTGGCGGCGACGCTCGGCGTCTCCGCCGGCACCGTCAAGTCCCGCCTGTCGCGGGGCCGGCAGGCGCTGGCGGCGCTGCTCACCGACTCCGACGCCACCGACAGCACGCAGACCGGGAGGGCCGATGTCCGATCGTGAGTTCACCGGATTCGACGTCGAGGCCGTCGCCGACGCCGTCCGCCAACCCCCGCTCGGCGACCTCCGGCGGGCGGCCCGTGGCCGACGGCGCCGACGGGCGACCGGGGCCGGGCTGGCCGTGGTGGTTGCCCTCGCGGGGGTGACCCTCGTCCCGTCCGTGCGCGATCCGGGCGGCGGGGACTGGGCCGCCCCGGACCCGTCCGAGCAGCCGATCGAGCGGGGGGTCAGCGAGTTGTTCCTGCTCGCCGAGCGGGTCGCGGTCGGCGTCGAGGTGCGGGATCCCTGCCGGATCAGCTTCACGGCCACCGAGGACGCCGGCCGGACCTGGTCGCCGTGGCGGACGGCCGCGTACGACGGTGCCTGCGTCACCACTCCCGACGCGGACGGGTTCGGGGTGTCCGACGTCCGGTACAGCGTGCTGGACCAGCGGACCTACCTGGTGAGCGTCGACGGCCAGGCGGTCCTCTCGACGGACGGCGGCCGGACGTGGCGGGACGTTGAGTCGGCGGTGACCGACGTGACGGCGTTCCCGGCGCGGGCACGGCCGGTGACCTGCCAGGACCGGTGCGGGGCGATGACCCGTCCCCTCGCCGTCGAGCCCGGCACCCACAAGGTCTACCGGCTCGGGGATCTACCCGCGACGCACGCGCGGGTCAGCATGGACCGGAGCGGCGACGGGGCGCTCTGGTTCGTGCAGTCGTCTCCCGAGTTCGGGGGCGCCGCCCATGTCGCGCGCAGCGTCGACCGGGGAGCCACCTGGATCTCGTCGCAGGTGCCGGAGGGCGTGACGGCCGTGGCGCTCGCGGCGGTCAGCGCTCAGGAGGCGTACCTGTTGGCCGAGCCCCGGCCGGCGGGCGGCAACGGCCCACCGACCGGCTCGTCCCGGCTGCTGCACACGACGGACGCCGGCCTGTCCTGGGCCGACGTCGGCACTGATCTTCCCGCCAGCTCCACGGTGAGGCCGTTCACGCTTGGACGGGACGGGACTCTCCTCGTCGGTGAGCCGTTCGCGGGCGGCGCCACCGCGTACCTCTGGGTCAGCCGGGATGGCGGGCGGCACTTCGTCCGGAGCGAGCGGCTCGGAAGCGAGGGCACCGTCGGAGTGGCACGAGGCCTGGCCTGGCTCGGGGGCCGCGACGTGATGAACCGGCCCGAGACGGCGCACGTTCAGGTGAGCGCCGACGGTGAGACGTGGAGCCGGCTGCCGCTGCCCCGGTGACCGACGCGCGGCGGCATGTCGGTGCGGCCGGTGTGTCCCGGCCGCACCGACATCCTCAGCCCAGGCCGACGCGCTCCGGGCGGGCGGAGGCGGAGCCGAGCCAGGTGTGCGGGTTGCCGTACCAGCACCAGCCGAGCTTCGGCGCGTTCTGGCTGATCCAGAGCGCCGGCACCCGCTTGTCGCCGCAGCGGGAGCCGACCAGCGAGAAGCACTTGTTCTTCGCCAGCGCCTCCGGATACAGGGTGACGAAGGCGAGCCCTTCGTCGATGGTGAGCGGGAGCCGGTCCTGGCCGGTGATCACCTCCATGGCGGCGGAGGGCGCCAGGTTCAGCGTCTCCTCGCCCCGGTCGACGTCGAAGAGCAGGTACGCCGGCCCGGCCGGCACCTCCAGCTCCTTGATCGGGTCGAACTTCGGCAGGTCGCCCTCGGCGTAGTGCCGGTCGACGATCCCCGGCTTCCGCTTGCCGGCGAGGGTGGTCAGCGCGACGCGCTCCTCCACCGGCACCAGGTCGCGGGTGACCACCAGGAGGAAGGGCACCCGCCCCTCGGTCGGGGCGGGCAGGTCGGCCGCCCCGGCGACGGCCGCCGCGCGCAGCGGCGCGACCAGGTCACGGAAGGCGTCCTCGGTCAGCTCGGCCAGGGCCGGATAGCGCAGCTCCACCAGCCGGTCGAGCTGGCGGTCGAATTCGGTCGCGGCGTCGAACAAGGCGGCCTCCAATTGTCGTACGGAGTACCGTACAGCGTACGACAACGCGAGCGTATTCCCGTCGACGAAAGAATTTCCGTCCGCGCGCGTCCGTCGGCGGCGAGCCACAGCGGTGCCCGCCGACGGGGTGGGTCAGCGGCTCCAGTCCTGCTTCGCCGCGCGGACCAGCTTGTCCTTCAGCTCGCGGGTGTGCCGGCGGCTGACCGGCAGCTCCGCCGAGTCGACCACCACGACGTAGCCGGAGTTGACCAGCCGCAGCTCCGCGATCAGCTTGAGCTGCACCAGGTAGGACCGGTGGATGCGGACGAACCCTGCGTCCGCCCAGCGCTCCGCGAGGGTCGCCAGCGACACCCGGACCAGGTGCGAGCCGTCGGCGGTGTGCAGGCGGGCGTAGTCGCCCTGCGCCTCCACCCAGCGCACCGCCGAGCGGGGCAGCATCCGCGTCGTGCCGGCCAGCTCGATGGGAATGGTCGGGTCCTCCTCCGCCCGGGCCAGCGCCGCCGGGTGCGACGGCACCACCCGCGCACCGATCACCCGGCGCAACGACTCGGCGAGCCGCTCGGCGCGTACGGGCTTGCGGACGTAGTCGGTGGCGCCCAGGTCGAACGCGTCCACCGCCCCGTCGTCGTACGCGGTGACGAAGACGATCGCCGGTGGCCGGGCGAAGCGGCGCAGCACCCGGGCCAGCTCCATGCCGTCCAGCCCGGGCATCCGGATGTCGAGAAAGACCACGTCCACGTCGCCGTCGCGGAGCACCCGCAGCGCCTCCGTCGCGTCTCCCGCCGTGTGCAGCCGGGCCACCCGGGGGTCGGCCCGCAGGTGGTACGCCAACTCGTCCAGCGCCGGCGGCTCGTCGTCGACGGCCAGCACCCGCAGGAACCCGGCCGCCCCCAACTCCGCGGTCCGCTCGATCACGAGCCGGCCCGTACGCCGGGATGGAACTTCGGCACCCGCATGCTCACCTTCGTACCCGAGCCGAGGCCCGTCTCGACGACCAGGCCGAAGCCGTCCCCGAAGACCGACCGGAGCCGCTCGTCGACGTTGGAGAGCCCGACGTGCTGGCCCGGGTCGTCCCCCACGCCGGGCAGCGCGGCGTCGCCCGGGTCCCCGGCGGCGCCGGCCAGCTCGGCGATGCCGGCGGTCAGCGTGCTCGGATCCATCCCCACTCCGTCGTCCTCCACGGTGATGTGGCACTCGGTGCCCGCGTCCCGGGCCTCGATGCTCACCATGCCCGTGCCCGGCTTGCGGGACAACCCGTGCCGGACGGCGTTCTCCACCAGCGGTTGCAGGCAGAGGAAGGGCAGCGTCACGGGCAGCACCTCGGGGGCGATCTGGAGGCGCACCTGGAGCCGGTCGCCGAACCGGGCCCGCTCGATGGTCAGGTAGCGGTCGATCGAGCGCAGCTCCTCGGCCAGCGTGGTGAACTCGCCGTGGGCCCGGAACGAGTACCGCGTGAACTCGGCGAACTCCAGGATCAGCTCCCGGGCCCGGTCCGGGTCGGTGCGGACGAACGAGCCGATCGCGGTCAGCGCGTTGTAGATGAAGTGCGGGCTGATCTGCGCGCGCAGGGCGCGTACCTCGGCGCGGGCCAGCCGCTCCCGCGAGGAGTCCAGCTCGGCCAGGGCGAGCTGGTTGCCGGCCCAGTGTGCCGTCTCCAGGGTGGCCTGCACCAGGCCCGGCTCCGGCTGGCCGTCGGCGACCGCGACCAGCACCCCGACCCGGCGCCCGTCCGCGCCGGCCAGCGGGGCGACCACCGCGCCGCGTACCGGGCAGTCGACCCGGTCGCAGTGCAGCTCCGGCTCGCCGAGGACCGTCGAGCGGCCCGTCGCCACCGCCCGCCGGGCCGCCGCGACCAGTTGCGCGTGGTGGTGCCCGCCCCGCCCGTCGAGGGCGAGCAGGCTCTCCCGGTCCGTCAGCGCCAGCCCGGCCGCACCCACCAGCGCCCGCAGATGGCGTACGGCCTTCGCCGCGTTCGCGGTGCTCAGGCCCGCGCGCAGCGGCTCGGCGGCCAGCCCGGCGGTGTGCAGCACCTCGTACGTGGCCCGCTGGGTGGCCGTGGCGATGCCCCGCCGCGCGCGCAGCCGGACCACCGCGAACAGGGCCGCACCCAGCGCGGCGAGCAGCGAGACGACGCCGAAGACGCCCGAGAGGTTGCCACCCACGCAGCGATCCTGGCCCCTGCCGGCCCACACGCCAAGGGTCAGTACGCGCCCTTGCGGGCGAGCACCACCCCGACGGTGCGCCACAGGATGCTCAGGTCGTACGCCAGCGACCAGTTGTCGACGTAGTAGAGGTCGAGCCGGACCGCCTCGTCCCAGGACAGGTCGGAGCGGCCGGAGACCTGCCACAGCCCCGTCATGCCCGGCCGGACCAGCAGGCGGCGGCGTACGTCGCCGAGGAAATCGCCGTCGTCGGCGGGCAGCGGACGCGGCCCGACCAGCGACATCTCGCCCTTCAACACGTTGATCAACTGCGGCAGCTCGTCCAGCGAGGAGGCGCGCAGGAAGCGGCCCACCGGGAAGACCCGGGGATCCTCCTTCATCTTGAACAGCATGCCGTCGGTCTCGTTCCGGTCGACCAGGCTGGCCAGCCGGTCCTCCGCGTTCACGTACATGGTGCGGAACTTCCAGACCCGGAAGGTGCGGCCCTCGTGGCCCACCCGGGGCTGGCGGAAGAAGACCGGGCCCGGGTCGGAGATCCGGATCGCGATCGCGATGAACAGGAAGACCGGGGCCAGCAGCAGCAGGCCGAACCCGGCGGCCACCCGGTCCATCAGGTTCTTGGCGAGCAGCGCCGGCCCGGAGAGGGTCGGCTCCTCGACGTGCAGCAGCGGCAGGCCCTCGATCGGCCGGATGTGCACCCGGGGGCCGGCGATGTCGGTCAGCTGCGGGGCGACGACCAGGTCGACGCCCGAGCCCTCCAACTGCCAGGCCAGCCGGCGCAGCTCGCCCGGCTCGGAACTCGCCGAGCCGCAGACCGCGATCGTGTCGCCGCCGACCTCCCGGACGAGGGCGAGGACGTCGCGGCCCGCGTACACGGGGACCGGGGTCTCGATGCCCTTGGCCGCCGCGTAGCCGTCGGTGACGTGGATGGCGACCGGCATCAGCCCGGCGGCCGGGTTGCGGGTGACCGCCGTGTAGACCTCCAGGCACTCCGGCAGGGTGCCGATCAGCACCATCCGGTGACCGGCCTGGCTGATGTTGCGCCGGACCACGTGCAGCACGAAGCGGCAGAGCATCCGGTTGAGCAGGATCAGCAGCAGGGCCGCGAGCAGGGCGGTGCCGACCGTGTAGCGGGACAGGTCGGTCTTGGTGGCGAACGCGAGGAAGGACACCGTCGCGGCGACGGCGACGCCGGCCCGGATCACCCGCTTGTACTCGTCCGGGCCCAGGCCCAGGTAGCGCCGGTCGTAGGCCCGGTTGGCCCAGAGGCTGACGAGCCAGCCGAGTGGCAGGAGCCCGAACGCCACCGTGTGGAACCACGTCGGATCCTGCTCGGCGTTGTAGAAGCCCGCCCGCGACTGGTCGAACGTCTCGATGGCGATCAGGCTGGCGACGGCGGCGGCTGCGAAGTCGAGCAGCAGCAGGAGTGTGATGTAGGGGCGGTGCCAGCGGGACACGCGACGGCGGGCCCGAGCCCACGCGGACCGGGGTACGCCGTTGTGGGACGGCGGTGCCGGCGGCTGGATCTCGAAGCTGTCGACGTGCCGCACGAGTTTGCTCCGGCCTGTGTTGGTTACCGGGCGCTGGAGGCTTGTCGTCACCTCACCCATGTCCTCCCGCATGACACGAGCCACTCACTCACCGTGAGGGCCCGGTCGCCCACCGTCCCAGTCTCCCACGCGGGCGCCGACCCGTGCGCTGACCCGAGGGACAACGCGTCAGGTGTGGTGCCGCTGGGCGTCTGGCCGGCTCCGCGCCATTTCAGAAGCCGGGGACCGAGCCACTATACCGATGGATGGCGGGCCCGGTAGAGCCGCAACTCAGACCTTCGGCGCGGGATGGCCGAATCCGTTCCGTAGTCGGCAGTGTCGTCACTCACCGTACGAGCCGCGACAACCGGCGGTCAGCGAGCGGCTTCCCGCCGGTCTGGCAGGTCGCGCAGTACTGGAGGCTGGAATCGGCGAACGAGACCTCGCGGACGGTGTCCCCGCACACCGGGCAGGGCTGCCCCGTCCGGGCGTGCACCTTCAGCCCCGAGCGCTTCTCGCCCTTCAGCTCAGCCGCCTTCTGCCCGACCGAACGGCGCACCGCGTCGCCGAGCACCTCCCGCGTCGCCGCGTGCAGGGTCGCCAGCTGCTCGTCGGTCAGCCGGTTGGTCAGCGCGAACGGGGACAGCTTCGCCGCGTGCAGGATCTCGTCCGAGTACGCGTTGCCGACGCCGGCCAGCACCGTCTGGTCGGTGAGCACCCCCTTGACCTGGCCCTTGCGGCTGCGCATCCGCTCGGTGAAGGTGGCCGGGTCGGCGGCGAGCGCGTCGGGGCCGAGCCGGGCCACCCCGGGCACCGCCGCCGGGTCGGTGACCAGGTGGACGGCGAGGCTCTTCTGGGTGCCGGCCTCGGTCAGGTCGAAGCCCGAGCCGTCGTCGAGGCGTACCCGCAGCGCGATCGGGCCCTTGCCGGGGCGCAGCGGGGCGGCGGATCCGAACGCCTCCCGGTAGTGCAGCCAGCCCGCCCGGGCCAGGTGGACCACCAGGTGCAGGTCGCCGTCGAGCACCACGTCGAGGAACTTGCCGTGCCGGCGGGCGTCCGTCACGGTCCGCCCGGCGGCGGCGGTCGGCGCCGGGTCGTACGTCTTCAGGGCGCTGATCGCGGCGACCTCCAACCGGTCGACCCGCCGCCCCACCGCCCGCTCACGCAGGTATTCCGCGAGCGCCTCAACCTCCGGTAGTTCGGGCACCAGCCAACGGTAGCCTTCTTTCCCGTGAGCGCGAGGAATGAGCTTGCGAGTCCCTGCCGTGAGCGCGAGGAGTGAGCTTGCGAGCCCCGCAGTCGCGAGCAGAGACCGGCACAGTCGCGAACGAAAGGCAAGCTGCGTGAGAATCGTGGTGGCGCACAACCGGTACCGGGAGGCTCAGCCCTCCGGTGAGAACACGATCGTCGACGCGGAGATCGCCCAGCTCACCGCGGCCGGGGTGGAGGTGCTGCCGTTCATCCGCAGCTCGGACGAGATCCCGACGATGTCGAAGTCGGCGAAGGCGCTGCTGCCGATCTCGCCGATCTGGGCGCCCCGCGCGCAGGAGGACCTGAGCCGGCTGATCACCGAGCACCGGCCGGACGTGCTGCACCTGCACAACCCGTACCCCCTGATCTCGCCCTGGATCGTGCGGACCGCGCACCGGCACGGCGTGCCGGTGGTGCAGACGGTGCACAACTACCGCCAGGTCTGCTCCTCGGGGCTCTACTTCCGCGACGGGATGATCTGCCAGGACTGCCGGGGCCGGGCCCTGGGCGTGCCGGCGATCGTGCACCGCTGCTACCGGGGCTCGCGGGCGCAGAGCGCCCTGATGGCGACCACGCTGGCCGTGCACCGGGGCACCTGGCGCTCGGTGGACCGCTTCGTCGCGCTCACCTCGGCGGTCGCCGACCACCTGCGCGACTACGGCGTCCCCGCCGAGCGGATCGTGGTGAAGCCGAACGGCATCCCCGACCCGGGAACGCCCGCGCCGCTCGGCGACGGCTTCCTCTACATGGCCCGGCTCTCCCCCGAGAAGGGGCTGGGCCTGCTGCTGGACGCCTGGCGGCGGCACCCGGACGGGGCGCTCGGCCCGCTGCGCATCGCGGGCGACGGCGAGCTGCGCCCGCTGGCCGAGGCCGCCGCCGCCGAGCGCGCCGACGTGACCTACCTCGGGCCGCTCGACCGCACCGGGGTGCGCGCCGCGGTCGAGGCCAGCGCGGTGATCATCGCGGCCTCCACCTGGCACGACGTGCTGCCCACTGTGATCATCGAGGCGTTCGCCGCCGGCCGCCCGGTGCTCGGCACCGCGCTCGGCGGCATCCCGTACCTCGTCGGCGCCGACGCGCCCCGGGAGCCGGCCGGCACCGGCCCGGCCGCCGTCGCCACGGCCGCCCCGGGGGAGGGCCGCGTCGCGCTGCCCGCCGGCGTGCAGGCGGGCGAGGCGGGCTGGGTGGTGCCCCCGGAGCCGGCCGCCATGGCCGCCGCCCTGCCGGTGGCCCGGGCCGGTGCCGCGACGCTGGCGCCGGCCGCCCGGCTGCGCTACGAGCGCACGTTCCACCCCGACGTGGTCACCAAGCGCCTCCTCGACGTCTACGCCTCCTTGAGCTGACCGCCCGGTCGCCGATTCTCTGGTCAGGCGGCTCAGAGGCCTGTCACCCAGCCAGGAGGTGAGGCCGCCGCTGCCGCGAGCCTCGCATCGAGGGCAAACCCCTGGACGATCAGGCCGGTCTGACCACTGACCGCCGTCCCTGCCCGAACTTCGCCACCTTCCGAGAAGCTCGTTCTACCACTTGGGACGGCCGGAGATCTTGGTAGCAAAGTGCCCCTGGAGGGGCGCTCTCTTACCAAGATCTCCGCCGCCACGGTGATGGCGGCGGCGCCTCGCGTGCGGTCCGGCGTGGGCCGGAGGTGCCGGCCTAGCGGTAGCACAGACGGGGCAGCTCGACAGGGGCCGAAGGAGGGTAGGTCGGCCGGGCGCAGGCCGCCCCGGCGCCTCAGCGGAGGGAGGCGCGGGCGGAGAAGGCGATGCTGGCGAGCAGGAAGCCGCCGTTGACGATCGTGAACGCCACCATCACCCAGAGGACGAGGGCGGGGGCGAAGGCCAGCACCAGGCCGGCGGCGAAGATGACCGCGCCGTAGTCGCGGACCAGCTTCACGAGGCGTACGGGCAGCGAGGTCGAGGTGACCATGCTCGCGGCGTTCGGGCCGGCCTGCATCACGGAGGTGACCAGGTTGACCATCCAGGTGCCGGCGAAGATGGCGACCAGCCAGCTCGGCGTCGACGGCTCCTGCGCCACGGCCGTCGCCGACAGGGCGGCCACCAGGGCGATCTGGGCGGCGACGTCGCAGAGCACGTCGACCCGGGCACCGGCGGCGCTGCCCTGCCCGGTCACCCGGGCCAGCTGGCCGTCGGCGCAGTCCAGGGCGTACGCCACCTGCCAGCCGACCAGCGCGAGCAGCCCGACCGCCCAGGCCGGCACGTCACCGGCGGCGACCCGCCCGGCGAGCGCGACCACAGTGACCGAGGTGGCCAGGCCGAGCACCAGGTTGGCGATGGTCAGCGCGGTCGGGCGCAGCCCGAGGCGCTGGGCGACGAGCGCGAAGACCGCGCCCAGCCACTGGCTGATCGATTCGCTGAACAGGCCGCCGCCCCGGTTCACCCGGTGGAAGTCGGCGACAGTGGGACGGGGCTCAGCCAAGGTGGTCGCGGATTGCACCGGCGTAGTCTGCCAGCCGTTCCCGCGTCTCGGTAGGCGACATCGCCAGGTGTTCGAGGATCGTGTAACGGTCCGGCCGGGTCCGGGGCGCGAACTGCACGGCATCGACGAACTGCTCGTCGGTCAGGCCCAGGTCGCCCGGCGTGGTGGCGAGGCCGTGCCGGTGCAGGCAGTGGGCGAGCCGACCGAACCGGTCGGTGTCGCCGCGCAGGAAGGTGCAGAAGAGGGCGCCGAGCCCCACCTGCTCGCCGTGGGCGGCGGTGCCGGGGTGCAGCCGGTCGATCGCGTGCGAGATCTCGTGGTCGCCGCCGCTGGCGGGGCGCGTCGAGCCGCACACCGAGCTGGCGATGCCGCCCATGATCAGCGCCTCGGCCAGCGTGGTGAGGAAGCTGTCGTCGGTGATCTTGCCGGGGTGGTTGAGCAGCGCCTCGGCGCCCGTCCGGGCCAGCGTCACCGCGAGCCCGTCGATGGGCTCGCCGCGCACCTCGTGGGCCAGCTCCCAGTCGGCGCAGGCGTTCAGGTTGCTCACCGCGTCGCCGATGCCGGCCTGGGTCTGCCGGTCCGGGCCGTTCTCCACGAAGTCGAGGTCGACGATGACCGCGATCGGGATGTGCACCCCGTAGGAGCCCTTGCCGCCCTCGTGGTCGAGCGAGGCGGTCGGGGAGGCGATGCCGTCGTTCGCCAGGCTCGTCGCCACCGTCACCATCGGGATCCCGTAGCGGGTGGCCGCGTACTTGGCGGTGTCGATGGTCTTGCCGCCGCCGATGCCCACCACGGCGTCGTAGTGGCGGCGGCGCAGCCGGTCACCGAGGTCGTTCGCCGCGTCGATGGTGCCGCCGGCGACCGTGAAGACGTCGGCCGCGCCGAGCGACGGCCGGCACAGCTCGACGATCCGCTCACCCTGCCCGGGGCCGACCACGACGGCCACGTCCCCGCCGGCCGAGATCCGCCGGTCGGCCAGCAGCGGCCCGAGGTCGGCCACCGCACCCCGCCGGACCTCGATCACGAGCGGGGTGTTGACCGTACGGGCTAGTAGTGGCACGCGATCTCCCGCGCCCGGGCCAGGTCGGCGTGGTTGTCGACCTCGACCCAGGAGACGTCGCCGATCGGCGCCGCCCGCACCTCGCCGCCCCGGTCGGCGAACTCCTGGTAGCCGTCCTCGTAGTAGAGGTTCGGGTCCCGTCGCCACGTCGCCTCCAGCGCGTCGGCGAGGGCGTCGGCCACCTGCGGCTCGATGAGCGTCGCGCCGATGTACTCCCCGTACGCCTCGCCCGGGTCCATCAGCTTGGTGATCCGGGTGAGCTGGCCGGCGGCGTCGAAGGTGGTCTTCATCTCCTCCTCGGCCAGCGGCTTGATGGTGTCGACGGCGAGCAGGATGCCCGGACCGCGCTCGGCCAGCAGGGTCTTCTCCACGCTCACCGGGTGCACGGTGTCGCCGTTGACCAGCAGCACGCCCCGGGCGAAGTGCTCCCGGGCCAGCCAGAGGGAGTACGCGTTGTTCCACTCCTCGGCCTTGTCGTTGTGCACGAGGGTGAGCGTGACGCCGTACCGCTTCTCCAGGTCGGCCTGGCGGGAGACGACCGCGTCGGCGGCGTAGCCGACCACGATCACGATGTCGGTGAGCCCCACCTCGGCCAGGTTGCGCAGCGCGATGTCCAGGATGGTGGTGTCGCCGTCCACCGGCACCAGCGCCTTGGGCAGGGTGTCGGTGTACGGGCGCAGCCGGCGCCCCGCCCCGGCTGCGAGCACCATCCCGATCATTGCGGCGTCCTCCGTCGTACGAGTCCCGGTCACCGCTGGAGGATAGCCCCGGGCGGCGGCACCGCTGCGGTCAACCGGGTCAGCCGGGCAGCGCCGCCAGGTCCGCCAGCACCGCCAGCCGCTCCTCGGCGGTCAGCACCGCGTACGGGGCGGCGGCCCGCCGGTCGGTCTCCAGCTCGATGGCGAGCTGCTCCGGGCCGGGCGGCAGGGCGGCGGCGCTCGCCGCGCTGTGCCCGGCGGCGGTCCACGCGGCGGCGTGCGCGTCGGCCCGGTGGTAGCGCATCGTGCCGAGCCGGTTCAGCAGCAGCACGCCGGTCGTGGTGCCGTCCGGCTCGTAGGGCGGCGCCGTCGCGGCGAACGCGGCGCCCGCCTCGGCGCCCTCCTCGTCGGCCAGCACCAGTGCGCACGTGAGTACCCGGCCGAACGCCTCCACCAGCCGCAGCACCCGGTCCTCGTGCCCCGCCCAGAGTTCCTCGGTGACCTCGGCGTGCACCTGCCAGATCTCGGCGAGGAAGGCCAGCCCGCGCTCGGTGGCGGTGAGCCCGCCCTCGGGGCTGCGGTGGATCATCCCGTACGCGACCTGCTTGTCCAGGGCCCGTCGGCACTCGACCGGGTCCCGGTAGCGGGTGACGGCGGCGAAGCCGGCCTCGTCGACCGTCCCGCCCGGCGCCGCGAGGCGGGTGCGGAACTCCAGCAGGAAGCCGGTGGCCGCCGGCCCGCCGTACCGCTGGCTCAGCTCGGCGCCGCCGCCGTCGCGGCCGGCGAGGATGCCGGCGACGAACGCACGGTCCACCGCCGGGGCGACCAGGCCGGCGAACCGGTGCGGCGCCAGCTCGACGGTGTCGTTCACAGACCGATCGAACGCAGGGCGGCGAAGCCTTCGGCCGCGATCCGGCGGATGAGGCCGTCGTTGACGTCGCGGTGCTCGTCGAGCAGGTCCAGCTCGTCGGCGGCGAGCCACCGGAACTCGGTGTGCCTGCCCGCCTCCAGCGTCGGCCGGGCCAGGTCGCCGTCGACCCGGACCAGCCAGTCGCGCTCGACGCGGGCCAGGCCGTCGTCGGCGACGTAGCGGTACTCCCCGACGTGGCCGAGCACGTGCGACACCGTCCAGCCGGTCTCCTCGGTCACCTCCCGGCGCAGCGCGTCCATCCAGTCCTCGCCCGGTTCCAGATGGCCGCCGACGATGTCCCAGCAGTTGGGAAAGATGCGCCGGTGTGGAGACCGTCGCTGGACGAAGAGTCGACCGTCGTCGTCGACGATCAGCGCGCCGGCGCAGCGTAGAGGCTCGGTGGACACGCCACGACAGTAGCGAGCGGTGGCGCCCTGCGGCGACGCCCGGCCTCGTCGCCGGTCCGGGGGCCGCCCCGATGGCCGGGCCGGCCGGAACGCCGGCACGCGCGATGGTGTGGCCGGCCGATCGACGGGTAAGGATTCCGTGCGGGCACGGACGGGCCGTGACCCGCGACGGAGGTCCTCATGCGTGGCGCGGATCGGCTGGTCGAGCAGCAGTACGCGATGCTCCTGCGGCGGGACGTGGCCCGGCTGCCGGACCTCTACGCGGCCGACGCCTTCTACTCGATGCCCGGCGTCACGGTGCGCCCGATCGAGTTGCCCGCCCTGCTGCGCACCTGGACCGGGGCGTTCCCGGACCTGTCCGTCGACCCGCTCGGGTCGGTGCAGACGGCCGGCGGCGCGGCCGTCGAGCAGCGGCTGACCGGCACCCACACGGGGGTACTGCACACCCCGTTCGGCACCGTCGCGCCGACCGGCCGGCTGGTGAGCTGGGACGTGGTGGACGTCGTCCGGGTCCGGCGCGGACGGATCGCGGCCTGGCGGTCCTACTTCGACTGGGGGCAGCTCATCGCGGCGCTCGGCCTGCACGTGGACGGGCTCTCCCGGGAAGCGCAGCACGACCCGCTCGGCCTTCCGGTCTGACCTGTCGCCGACCGGTCGACGCCGGTCACCCGTCCCGGTGGCTCAGGATGCGGACATCGCCGTGCCTTCCGCACGCACCCCGTCGCCTTCCGTACGCTGAACAGCCATGACCGCCGAGCAGCTGATCTCCTTCGCCCGTGGCGCTCCCTCCCTGGACATCGTCGATGTCGAGGGGCTCAAGGCCGCCGCCGTCCGCGCGTTCGACGCCGACCCCGCCGGGGTGACCGCCTACGGCACCTCCGTCGGCTACCTCCCGCTGCGGAAGTGGATCGCCGAGAAGCACGGGGTCTCCGCCGACCAGGTGTTGATCACCAACGGGTCGTTGCAGGCGGACGCGTTCCTCTTCGACCACCTGGTCCGCCCCGGTGACGCGGTGGTGGTGGAGCGTCCGACGTACGACCGGACGCTGCTCAACCTCCAGCGGATGGGCAGCGAGCTGCACGGCGTCTCCATCCAGCCGGACGGGCTCGACACCGCCGAACTGCGCAAGCTGCTGGAGTCCGGGGTGCGGCCCCGGCTGGCGCACGTCATCCCGAACTACCAGAACCCGGCCGGCGTGACGCTGAGCCTGGAGAAGCGCCGGGAGCTGCTCGACCTCGCCGCCGAGTACGAGTTCACGATCTTCGAGGACGACCCGTACGCCGACATCCGGTTCCGGGGCGAGGCGCTGCCGTCGATGCTCTCGCTGGACACCCGCAACGTGGTCGTGCACGCCTCCAGCTTCACCAAGACGGTCTGCCCGGGCGTACGGGTCGGCTACCTGGTGGGTCCGGCGGACCTGATCGGCGACATCGCGAAGAAGGCGACCAGCCTCTACATCTCGCCGGGCATGGTCTCCGAGGCGATCGTGCACCAGTTCTGCGTCTCCGGCGACATCGAGCGCTCCATCGAGACCGTGCGCGCCGCGCTCGGCGAGCGGGCCCGGGTGCTGGCCGAGTCCCTGCGCCGGCACATCCCGGAGGCCCGGTTCGTGGAGCCGGACGGCGGCTACTTCCTCTGGGTCGAGCTGCCCGAGGACGTGGAGGTCGACCGGCTCGCCCCGGCCGCCGCCGAGCGCGGGGTCGCCGTGGTCAAGGGCAGCGACTTCGTCGTCGACGGCGGGCGGCACGCCCTGCGGCTGGCGTACTCGGCGGTGACCGCCGACCGCATCGACGAGGGCGTGCGGCGCCTGGCGGAGGCCATGGCGGCCGTACGGAGCTGAATTTCTGTCAGATTTCTGACAGTTGGACGATCGTGGCCGCCCCGGGTCTCCCGCCGGGGCGGCCGACGGCCCACAATGCTGCGAGCGTCACTCACCACGTGTAGCGGAACTCACCGCCCGGTGCCGGCCCCCGCCGCGCCCGGCGACGGGACCGGGCCGGCCCGGCCGGCGGCACGTGGGGCGGCGCGACCAGCACAACCCCCGCCCCCAAAGGGCGCCGGGTGGGCCGTGTCGTCCCCTCACCCCCCTGAAGCGACCCGGCCCACCCGGCGCCACCCTCCCGCCGATCGTCACCGGCGGTGATCATCGACGGCGGCGTACTGTTCACCGGCGGCAGCGCGTGGGGAGGGGGCGTGATGACGGACCGGGAACGGACGACCGCGTCGAACGGCGGACGGGTGCTCAGGCCCCGGGACTGGGTGGCGCCGGTGCGGGCGATGACCCGCCGGCTCAACTCCGACACCCCCCAGCAGGCGTCCCCGCCGACCGGCCCGCAGCGCAGCGCGGTGGTCGACTGCGCCCTCTACGTCGACGGCCGCCGGCAGCCCGGCGACTGGCGGTACGCCGAGGCGCTCGCCGCGGCCCGCCGCGAGGAGCACGGCTTCGTCTGGCTCGGCCTGCACGAGCCGGAGTTGGCCGAGATGACCGCCATCGCCGCCACGTACGGGCTGCACGAACTGGCCGTCGAGGACGCGGTGAAGGCGCAGCAGCGCCCCAAGCTGGAGCAGTTCGGCGAGGTCAGCTTCCTGGTGCTGCGGACCGCCCGGTACTGCGAGCACGCCGAGCTGACCGAGCACTCCGAGGTCGTCGAGACCGGCCAGGTGATGCTCTTCATCGGCCCGAACTTCCTGATCAGCGTGCGGCACGGGGACGCCTGCCGGCTGGCCCCCGTCCGCGCCGACCTGGAGACGAAGCAGGACCTGCTGCTCCAGGGGCCCTGGGCGGTGGCGTACGCGGTCACCGACCGGGTGGTGGACATCTACCTGGAGGTCGCCGACCGGCTGGAGGACGACCTCGACACGCTGGAGGCCGACGTGTTCGACCGCCAGTCCACCGGCCGGATCCAGCGGATCTACCAGATGAAGCGGGAACTGGTGGAGTTCAAGCGCGCGGTGATGCCGTTGCAGCGCCCGCTGCTGACCCTCACCGCGCAGATGAACCGCGACGTGCCGAAGGAGATCCGCCGCTACTTCCGCGACGTGCAGGACCACCTGAGCCGCACCGTCGAGCAGGTCAACTCCTACGACGACCTGCTCAACTCGATCCTCCAGGCGCGGCTGGCCCAGGTCACGGTCGACCAGAACAACGACATGCGCAAGATCGCGGCGTGGGCCGCCATCGCCGCGGTGTGGACCGCCATCGCCGGCATCTACGGGATGAACTTCGAGGTCATGCCGGAGCTGCGGATGACGTACGGCTATCCGGTCGTGCTCGCCCTGATGCTCGCGATCTCGCTGGCCCTCTACCGCTGGTTCCGCCGCAACGGCTGGCTCTGACGGCCCGGTCCTGACGCGCAGCCCCCTGACGGCCCGCGGCCTGACGGGCAGCCGCCGGGCGCGGACCCGGCGCGGACCCGGTGCCGTGGCCTCCGTCGGGCGCGGAAGCGCCGGCGGTGCGGCGGGGAGCCGCTTCGCCGGCGCTTTCCGGGACCGACAGGGGGTCAGCGGCGGCCGTTCTTGGCGCCGCCCTTGCCGAGCGCCTCGGTCAGGTCGTCCGCCGGACGGCCCGAGGTGTCCTTGGCGCCCTCGGCCACCGACGGGACCTTGTCCGTCGCGTGGACCGTCGGCTGCTTGCCGGGGGTGGTGGTGGAGGCGCTGTCGCTGCCGGCCACCGCCGAGCTGCCGGCCACCGCCGAGCTGCCGGCGCCGGTCGGGCCGCCGGCCACGCCCGAACCGCTCGACACCGTCGAGGCGTCGGTCACCGGGGTCCGGATCTCCATGGTCTCCACCTCGTCGCGCATCGGCTCCAGGGTGCGGGTCGGGTCGTACTCGGCCCACTCCTGCTGCTCCCGGCGCCGCCGCATCGCCACCGCGGCGACCCCGGCCACCGCGCCGGCCGCGAGCAGACCGGTCATCATGGACCCGCCCCGCCGGGAGTTCTTCTTCCGGGAAGCCTTCATGTTCTTCGCCTTGACCTTTCTGCCGGCAGCGACCTGCTTGGCTGCCAGGGCCTTCCTGCCGGTGACCGCCTTGCCCGCCGCCTCGGCCTGCGCCTTGCGGACGGCCAGGGCCAGCGGCGCGAGCGCGGCGACCGTGGACGCGAGGCCGCTCGACGCGCGGTCGCGCACGATGACGGCCGTCGGCGCGACGGCGCCCCGGGCCGCCTGGACCCGCGGGGCGACGGTGGCGCCGGCACCCCTCGCGGCGTACGTCGCGGCCTGCCTCAGGTGACCGAGGCCCTGGTTCAGCTCCACCTTGGCCAGCTGCCCCTGGGTCTTACGCCGCCCGATTCCAAACACGGTCCCACCTCCTGGGAGTTGTTCCTTCGTCATCCTCCACCTTCGGATGCCTCCGCACTGCCAGATCGGGCACATGGGAGGATCCGCATGGAACTGACCAACGAGTGAGGAGTACCCGTGGCCGAGGCTGTCTACGCCACCTTGCACACCAACGCTGGCCCGATCCGGCTGGAGCTCTTCCAGAACCACGCCCCGAAGACCGTGAAGAACTTCGTCGAGCTGGCGGAGGGCAACCGCGAATACATCGACCCGCGTACGGGTCAGCCGGGCAGCGGGCCGTACTACGACGGCACGATCTCGCACCGGGTGATCAGCGGCTTCATGATCCAGATGGGCGACCCGACCGGCACCGGGCGGGGTGGCCCGGGCTACAAGTTCGGTGACGAGTTTCACCCGGAGCTGCGCTTCGACCAGCCGTACCTGCTGGCGATGGCGAACGCCGGGCCGGGCACCAACGGCTCGCAGTTCTTCATCACCGTGTCGCCGACGCCGCACCTGAACAACCGGCACACCATCTTCGGGAAGGTGGCCGACGAGCAGTCCGTGAAGGTCGTCGACGCGATCGCCAACACCCCGACCGGCCCGAACGACCGGCCGCTCCAGGACGTCGTCATCGAGCGGGTCGAGATCGAGCGGACCGCTGCCTGAGCGGTCCGCGAGGTACCTTTGCCGACATGACTGAGCGCTCCGAGGGCCGGAACCGGTTGGTGGTCCGCGCGATCCGCGACGGCGGGCCGGCGTGGTGAGCGAGTCACCACCCACCACCCCGGTCTGCTACCGGCACCCCGACCGGGAGACCTACGTCCGGTGCACCCGCTGCGACCGGCCGATCTGCCCGGACTGCATGCGGGAGGCGTCGGTCGGGTTCCAGTGCCCGGAGTGCGTGGCGGAGGGACGTCGTAGCGTGCGGCCGGCGCGTACCGCCTTCGGTGGCGGTGCCGCCGGCCGCCACGGCTACGTCACCAAGGCGCTGATCGCGCTCAACGTGCTGATGATGCTGCTCTCCATCGCCTCCGACCGGGGCGGGGACGCGCTGGTCGGCGGCTCCGGCTTCGGCGGTCTGATGGGCGGCAGTACGCCGCTGACCGACTGGGGCTCGGTGCTCGGCGGCGCGCTCTTCCCGGACGGCACGGTCGGCGGCATCGCCGAGGGCGAGTGGTACCGCCTGGTCACCGCGATGTTCCTGCACTACGGCGTGGTCCACCTGCTGCTGAACATGTGGGCGCTGTGGGTGCTCGGCCGGTCGCTGGAGGCCAGCCTCGGGCCGCTGCGGTTCCTGATGCTCTACCTGGTCGCCGGGCTGGGCGGGAACGTCGCCGCCTACCTGTTCAGCGCCGAGAACCAGCTCACCGCCGGCGCCTCCACGTCGATCTTCGGCCTGTTCGCCGCGCTGGTGGTCATCGAACGGAAGATGGGGCGGGACATCTCCCAGGTGCTCCCCGTCCTGGTGATCAACCTGGTCTTCACGTTCACCGTGCCGGGCATCTCGATCCCCGGGCACCTGGGCGGCCTGGTGATCGGCGCGCTGCTGGCGCTCGTGTTCGCGTACGCCCCACGGTCGCGTCGGACGCTGGTGCAGTTCGCGGGCGGCGCGTTGATCGTGGTGGCGTTGATCGGGCTGGCCATGGTCCGTACGGCGGCCATCGTCGGCGGCTGACCCCTGCGCCCGGATGCGCGGGCCCGCTCAGTGCGGGCGGGCCTCGCGCAGGGCCTCGGCCACCTCGGCGGGATCCGCGCCGAGGTCGTGGCGGCCGAACAGGTGCAGCGACTCCCCCGCGTCGATCTCCAGCAGTTCGCTGGTCAGGCCCCGCCGCGCGCGGCGGTCCACGGTCACCTTCTCGACGGCCGACCAGGGCAGCCGCCGGTGTCCCGCGAAGCCCTGGACGACCGTGATCCCGTCCGGGTCGACCGCGAGCCGGACGGGCGCGACCAGGTCGCGCGCGGCCCAGCCGGCGAGCGCGGCGGCCGTGAGCACGGCCAGCGCCAGCCGGATCGGGTCGCTCCCGTCGAGGAGCAGGGCCAGCGCGAGCAGCGCGACCGCGCCGGTCAGCTTGAGCGCCGGCAGGGTGGGCGGCACCCGCCACTGCCGGGTCGGGGCCGGGTGTGCAGCCATCCGTTCAGCATGCCAGGGCACCGGGGGAGGACGCCCGGCCCGCCGACGACGTAGGATCGGGGCCGGCCAAGTTACCGGGGAGTAGTCATGAGTGACGCAGTCATCGTCGGCGCGGTACGCACCCCGGTGGGGCGGCGCAAGGGCAGTCTGGCCGCCGTGCACCCGGTCGACCTCTCGGCGCACGTGCTGCGTGCCCTCGCCGAGCGCACCGGCATCGACCCGGCGCAGGTCGACGACGTGATCTGGGGCTGTGTCTCCCAGGTCGGCGACCAGTCGTGGAACGTCGCCCGCAACGGCGTGCTCGCCGCCGGCTGGCCCGAGTCGGTGCCCGGCACCACGCTCGACCGGCAGTGCGGCTCCAGCCAGCAGGCCCTGCACTTCGCCGCCGCCACCGTCCTCTCCGGCCAGGCCGACCTGGTCGTCGCCGGTGGCGTCGAGTCGATGACCCGGGTCGCGATGGGCTCCAGCGTGGCCGGCGGGTCGCCGTTCAGCGACCAGCTGCGCGACCGCTACCGCGGCGTCGAGGGCTTCGCCGACGACGCGCCGCTGCCGTTCAACCAGGGCGTCGGGGCGGAGCTGATCGCCGAGCGCTGGCGCTTCTCCCGCGCGCAGCTCGACGAGTTCGCCCTCGCCAGCCACGAGAAGGCCGCCGCCGCGCAGGACGCCGGCGCCTTCGACGCCGAGATCGCCCCGGTCGCCCTGGCCGACGGCGGCAAGTTCGCCGCCGACGAGGGCATCCGGCGGGACACCTCGCTGGAGAAGCTCGGCGAGCTGGCCACCCCGTTCCGCCCCGACGGCGTCGTCACCGCCGGCTCCGCGTCGCAGATCTCCGACGGCGCGGCGGCGCTCGCCGTCACCACGAGTGAGTGGGCCAGCCGGCACGGCCTGCGCCCGCTGGCCCGCGTGCACACCGCCGTCGTCGCCGCCGACGACCCCGTCACCATGCTCACCGCGCCCATCCCGGCCACCGCGAAGGCGCTGCGCCGTGCTGGGCTGGGCATCGAGGAGATCGGGGTGTACGAGGTGAACGAGGCGTTCGCGCCGGTGCCGCTGGCCTGGCTGGCGGAGACCGAGGCGGACCCGGAGCGGCTCAACCCGCGCGGCGGCGCGATCGCCCTCGGCCATCCGCTCGGCGGATCCGGCGCCCGGATCATGACCACCATGCTCGCCCACATGCGGGACAACGACATCCGCTACGGCCTCCAGACGATGTGCGAGGGCGGCGGCATGGCCAACGCGACAATCGTCGAGCTGCTGTAGGGCGCACCGCCGAGCTGCCGTGGGGCGACGGGAAAACCCGTGGTCCCGCGGCACGGGCGGCGGCTAGGTTGCCCGGCGTGACTGAGTTGCCCGGCGTGACTGACGCCGCCACGCCGCCCGCCCACCGGGCGACCACACCACCTGTCGACTGGACGGACCCGCACTGGCGGGATGCCGCGCTCGGCTGGGTCGGCGACCAGCTCGGTCGGCTCGGGCGGCGGATCGTCGGGCCGGTCGAGCCCCGGGTCCGGCCCTGGTCGCTGGTCTGGCGGGTGCCGACCGACGCCGGCGACGTCTGGTTCAAGGCGAACAACCCCGGCACCCGGCACGAGGCGGCGCTGCTGGCCGCCCTGGCCCGACTCGCCCCCGGCCGGGTGCTCGACCCGGTCGCCGTGGACGCCGAGCGCGGCTGGTCCCTGCTCCCCGACGGCGGCCGGACGTTGCGCGACGCGCTGGGTGGCGACCGGAGCCAGCTGAGCCGCTGGGAACGGGTCCTGCCCGAGTACGCCGACCTTCAGCGCGCGGTCGCGCCCCGGGCCGGCGAACTGCTCGCGCTCGGGGTGCCCGACCACCGGCCGGAGGTGCTGCCGGAGCTGTTCGAGGCGTTGCTGGACGACGAGGAGGCGCTGCTGCTCGGGGCGGCGGACGGGCTCACCGCCGAGGCGTACGGGCGGCTGCGCGCCCACCTGCCCGCCTTCGCCGGGGACTGCCGGCGGCTGGCCGCGTCGGGCCTCACGCCGACCGTCCAGCACGACGACCTGCACGACGGCAACGTCTTCGTCGCCGACGACGGGCACCGCTTCTTCGACTGGGGCGACGCCTCGGTGGCCCACCCGTTCGGCACCCTGCTGGTGACGCTCAACTCGGTCGCGGACGCGTTCGGGCTGCCCGAGGGCGACCCGGCGCTGGCGCGGCTGCGCGACGCCTACCTGGAGCCGTGGTCCGACCGGCACGACCCGGGGACGCTCCGCGAGGCGGCCCGGCTGGCCGTCCGCGTCACCCGGGTGAGCCGCGCGCTCTCCTGGCGTCGGGCCCTCCAGACCCCCGATCCGGCCCGGGCGGAGTACGCGTCCGCGGTGCCCGGCTGGTTGCAGGAGCTGTTCGAGCCCGATCCGGTCTGAGCGCGGTGCCGGGCACGCCCGGCCGGGAAGGATCGTCGCTCCGGTCGGCGGCCCGACGTCGAACACGGTAGCGGCCTCGACACAGACCGTCGACTGTGGTCAGAATCAGCGGGCCGGCGCGGCGTACGGGACGCGGAGCGTCCACCCTGCCGGCCCGTCCGACTGACAGGACAGAACGGGGAGAACGTGAAGTCCACCCTCTCGCTCGGCGGGCTGCGCCGTGCCACCCGCCGGACCGTGGCCGTCGCCACCACCGGCATCCTCGGCGCCGCCCTCGCCCTGGCGGTCACCACCGGCCCGGCCCACGCCGCCGTCGGGCCGCAGCCCGGCACCTACACGGGCCTCGGCTTCGACGCCTGCACCGCGCCGACCAGCGCCCAGATGGAGGCCTGGCGCGAGCACTCGCCGTACCGTGCGATCGTCATCTACTTCGGCGGGTCCAGCCGGGGCTGCGCCCAGCCCGCACTGACGGCCGAGTGGGTCGCCACCCAGACGGCGGCGGGCTGGCACCTCGTGCCGATGTGGGTCGGCCTCCAGGCCCCGTGCCTGGCCACCGGCCGCCCGCGCATCGACCCGGCCCAGGCGGCGGCGCAGGGCCGCACCGAGGCCGACGACGCCATGGCACAGGCGGTGGCCCTCGGCCTGCCGCGGGAGAGCGTCCTCTTCTACGACATGGAGGACTACGACGGCGGCGACGCGGCCTGCACCACGGCGGTCACCACGTTCATGAGCGCGTGGACCGTCCGGCTGCACGACCACGGCTACCTCTCCGGCTTCTACAGCAGCATGGCCCGCGGGGTTGCCGACCAGGTCGCCGCGTACAACACCCCGGGCTACGTGCGGCCGGACTACCTCGACTTCGCCCGCTGGGACGACGTGGCGACGGTCTCCGACCCGGGCATCCCCGCCGACTACTGGGCGCCGAAGCGGCGGATCAAGCAGCACGTCGGCCCGCACGACGAGACCTGGGGCGGGGTCACCATCAACATCGACGGCGACTACCTCGACGTCGCCCCGCTGCCGGCCACCCGGTTCGGCGACTTCACCGGAAACGGCTGGTCGGATGTCGGCTACCGGGACCCGGCCACCGGGCAGCTGCACGTCTACGGCGGCAATGGCACGACCCTGAGCGGCCGGGTGACGTTGGGCGCCGGCTGGAACGGCATGGACGTGCTCGTTCGGGCCGGTGACTTCGACCGCACCGGCGGCGAGGACGTCATCGCCCGCGAGAAGGCCACCGGCTACCTGTGGCTCTACCCGGGCACCGGCTCCGGGGTCGGCAGCCGGATCATGCTGGGCGCCGGGTGGAACAGCGTCCGGGAGATCACCGGCATCGGCGACTACAACCGCGACGGGTTCCAGGACCTGGTGGCGGTGCAGACCTCCACCGGCGCCCTCTACCTCTACCCGGGCACGGGCACCGCGTTCACCACCCGGGTGCTGCTCGGATCCGGCTGGAACACGGTGGACGAGCTGAACGGCGGCGGCGACTTCAACGGCGACGGCTACCCGGACGTGGTTGCCCGGGAGAAGAGCACGGGCGACCTCTACCTCTACCCGGGTCGTACCGGCGCGCCCGACACCCGCACGAAGATCGGCGCCGACTGGGACACGATGCGCGACCTGGTGCAGCCCGGTGACTTCGACCGGGACGGCCGGCCGGACCTGGTCGCCGTGCAGGTTTCGAGTGGCTACGTCTACCGGTACCGCTGGACCGGCACCGGGTTGGCGGCGCCGATCCGGCTCGGCACCGGCTTCGGACCGATGACGCCGCTGCTCTGAGTGCCGCCGCCGGGCCCGGCGACGCGGCGGGCCCGGCCGGTGGCGCCGTCGTGGTCGCCGGTCTCGACAAGGACGGCCGGCCGGGGCAGAATCGGCGCGCCGGTGTCGAGCGAGAGACGTGTCGACGTCCGCCCGCCGGCCATCCACAACGAGGATCGGGGACTCGTGACGCTTCATTCCACTCTGCCCGTCGGTCGCTGGCGGGCCGTCGCGGCGACGGCGGTCGCCGTGCTCGCCGCCGGTGTCGCCCTGACCGCCACGGCCGGTCCCGTGCGGGCCGCCAGCTATGCCGGCCCGCACCCGGGCACCTTCACCGGTCTGGGCTTCGACACCTGCACCGCGCCGTCGAACGCGGCGATGAAGGCGTGGTTGGCCTCGCCGTACCGGGCGGTCGGCATCTACATCGGTGGGAACGGCCGAGCCTGCGCCCAGCCGAACCTGACCCGGGAGTGGGTGACGACGCAGGCGGCAGCGGGCTGGCGGTTCTTCCCGCTCTACGTCGGGCCGCAGGCGCCCTGCCGCAACACCAGCAAGCCGCGTATCGACCCGGCGCAGGCGGCGGCGCAGGGGCGGTCGGCGGCCGACGACGCCGCGGCGCGGGCGCGCGACCTGGGGCTGGCCCGGGAGAGCACGGTCTTCTACAACATGGAGAAGTACCCGAGCGGTGACGCGACCTGCTCGGCGGCGGTGCGGACCTTCACCCACGCCTGGACCACCCGGCTGCACGACCACGGTTACCTCTCCGGTTTCTACACCGACGTGGCCTCCGGCGGGCTCGCGGACCAGGTCTCCGCGTACGAGCTCGCCGGCCACGGCCGCCCCGACTATCTGGACTTTGCCCGTTGGGACGGCGTGCAGACGGTGACGGACGAGGCGCTGCCGGAGTCGTACTGGCTGCCGAACCGGCGGATGAAGCAGTACCAGGGCGACCACCACGAGACGTGGGGCGGGGTGACGATCAACATCGACAGCAACCACCTCGACCTCGCCGTGCTGCCGGCCACCCGGTTCGCCGACTTCACGGGCAACGGTTGGGCGGACCTGGGCTACCGTGATCCGGCCACCGGTCAGCTCTACGTCTACGGCGGCAACGGCGCCACGCTCAGCGGCCGGATTTCGCTCGGCGCGGGCTGGAACGGCATGGACGCGATCGTCCGGGCCGGCAACTTCGACCGGTCCGGCGGCGAGGACCTGCTGGCCCGCGAGAAGGCGACCGGTTACCTCTGGTTCTACCCCGGCAACGGCGCGGGTGTGACCACCCGGGTCCGGGTCGGCAGCGGCTGGAACAGCATGCGGGAGATCACTCCGGTCGGCGACTGGAACGGCGACGGCTACCAGGATCTCGCGGCGGTGCAGACCTCCACCGGCGTCCTCTGGCTCTATCCCGGCACGGGCACCGGGTTCGGCAGCCGGGTCGCCCTCGGCGACGCGGGCTGGACCGAGCGGGACGAGTTGACCGGCGGGGCCGACTTCACCGGCGACGGGCGCCTCGACCTGCTCGCGCGGGAGAAGAGCACGGGCCGCCTGCACATCCACCCGGGCGGCCCGGACGGGCTCCTCGGCAGCCCGCTCGACGCCGGCGCCGGCTGGGGCGGCATGCGCGATCTCGTCCAGCTCGGCGACTTCGACCGGAACGGCCTGCCGGACCTGGTCGCGGTCCAGCAGTCGACCGGCTACGTGCTGCGGTACCGGTGGAACGGCGCCGGTTGGCTCAGCCCGACCCGGCTGGGCAGCGGTTTCGGTTCGATGCAGCCGCTGCTCTGAGGTCGCCCGATCCGGGTCCACCGATGCGGTGGGCCCGGAGTCGGACAGGCGGTGCGACGGCCCGCCGTGGAAGTTCTGCAATTTGCGCGTGGCCCATGTCACCCCCGCGCCGCCGTCGTTGGGCAGGGCATGGACGTCTTCTCCCGAACGTTCCTCCCGGCCGCCGCCGAGGCCGGGCTGGCGGTGCAGACCGTCACCCGGCACATGCCGGTCTTCCGGCGCTGCGTCGGCTCCGGCGACGCCACCATCCTCGTCACCCGGTGCGCCCGGCCGGACCGCCCGATGGCCGGCGAGTACCTGCTCCTGCTGACCCATCGACGGCTGGTCGTCACCCAGCAGACCCGCGTGCTGCACCGGCTGCGCCTGCACCTCAACACGGAACTGCGCGAGCTCAGCAACGTCACCTGGAGCCCCGACGCGCGCCTGCACTCGGTCGAGCTGGCCGCCACCGCGATCGACGGGATCCGCGAGCGGTTCCTCATCCGCACCCGCCACCCGAAGCAGGTGTGGCAGCTCGACGCGCTGCTCAACCACGCCTTCCGGACCCGGCTGCGGACGCCCCGGGAGCGGCTCGTCGCCACCATCGGCGAGGCGCCGCCGGTCGCGCGGCCCGCCGCCTTCCGGCCCGCCGTGGCGCGCTGACCGTCTTCTTACCGAACCCGAACATCCGCTGACCCGCGCGATGGCACCGGGTCGGCAATCATGGGCCGGTGACCGTCGACGCCGCGCCTCGCGGGCTCGTCCTCGTGGTGGAGGACGAGCCGGCCATCGCCGACCTGGTCCGGCTCTACCTGACCCGGGACGGCTTCGGCGTACACCTGGAACGGGACGGGGCGGCCGGGCTGGCCGCCGCCCGTCGCCTGCGCCCGGTGGCCTGCGTCCTCGACATCGCGCTGCCCGCCATGACCGGCACCGAGGTCTGCCGCCGCCTGCGCGAGGCCGGCGACTGGACGCCGGTCATCTTCCTCACCGCCCGCGACGACGAGGTGGACCGCGTCGTCGGGCTGGAGCTGGGGGCGGACGACTACGTCACCAAGCCGTTCAGCCCCCGCGAACTGGTCGCCCGGGTGCGGGCGGTGCTGCGGCGCGCCGCCGGGACGCCCGAGGGCACGGGCCTGCCCCGGGTCGTCGGCGCGGTGGCCCTCGACCCGACCCGCCGCACGGTGACGGTCGCGGGCACCCCGGTCCAGCTCACCTCCACCGAGTTCGACCTGCTGGCGCACCTGATGGCCCGACCGGGTCGGGTCTTCACCAGGGAGGAACTGCTCGCCGGGGTCTGGGGGTACGCGGCGCACGCCGGCACCCGGACGGTCGACGTGCACGTCGCGCAGGTCCGGGCGAAGCTGGGCGCGGCCGGTGTGATCCGCACCCACCGGGGCGTCGGGTACTCCGCCGATGGCTGAGCCGACCGTCGCGCCGCCGCCACGGCACCGTCCCGGCCGGACGCTGACCTCCCGCGCGGTGCTGGTCACCTGCGCGGTCGCCCTGGTCTCGGTGCTGGTCACCGCGATCGTCGCGGTGCCCCTGGCGGTACGCGGCGTGGAACGGCACGACCGGGAGGCGTTGGCAGCCCAGGCCCGGCTCGCGGCCGAGGTGCTGCGCCCCAGGCTGGAGACCGGGCGGACCGCCGACGAGGAGCGCATCGTCCGGCAGCTGAACGCCCAGGGCGTCGACGCGTACCTCGTCCGGGGCGGGGTGGCCGAGCGCCCCGGCCTGCCGCCACGGGTGGTGCGGCGCGTCGCCGACGGGCGCAACGTGTCGACCCGCCGCGTGATCGACGGGCGGCGCACGTTGATCGAGGGGCGCGCCCTGCCCGGCGGCAACGGGGTGGTGCTGACCCGGGCCCGGCCCGCCGCGCCGTGGCGGCAGGTGGTGCCCAGCCTCTGGCTGCCGCTGCTGGCCGGGCTCGCCGCCGGGGTGGCCGCCGGGCTGCTGCTCGCCCGCCGGCTGGCCCGACCGATCCGGCGCGCCGCCGACGCCGCCGCCCGGCTGCGCGCCGGGGACCGGGCGGTACGCGTGCCGGTGGAGCCGCCCGACGAGGTGGCCGACCTGGCGTACGCGCTGAACGGGCTGGCCGCCGCGCTGGCCACGAGCGAGGGCCGGCAACGGGAGTTCCTGCTCTCCGTCTCGCACGAGCTGCGCACCCCGTTGACCGCGATCCGGGGTTACGCCGAGGCACTGGCCGACGGAGTGATCGGGCCGGCGGACGCGGCCGGCGCCGGTCGTACCGTGCTCGCGGAGGCGCGGCACCTGGACCGGCTGGTCAGCGACCTGCTGGCGTTGGCCCGGCTGGAGGCCGCCGACTTCCCGCTCGAACCGGTGCCGGTGGACCTCGCCCGGCTGGCCGCCGATGCGGGCCGGACCTGGGCCGACCGGTGTGCGGCGGTGGGGGTGCCGTTCCGTGCGGAGGTCCCGGACGCGCCGGTGCCGGTCCACACCGATCCGGGCCGGATCCGGCAGGTGGTGGACGGGCTGCTGGAGAACGCGCTGCGGGTCGTACCGCCGGGGGCGCCGATCGTGCTCGCGGTCCGGGCGGCCGGCGCGGACCCACTGGCGGGCGGCGTCGTCGAGGTCCGCGACGGCGGACCGGGCCTCACCGACGACGACCTGGCGGTCGCCTTCGAGCGCGGCGCCCTGCACCAGCGTTACCGGGGGGTGCGCAAGGTCGGCAGCGGGTTGGGGCTGGCGCTCGCCGCCGGCCTGGTCCGCCGGCTCGGCGGGGACGTCGCGGCCGGGCACGCGCCGGAGGGCGGCGCCGCGTTCACCGTCCGGCTGCCCCCGGATCCTTACCGGATCCGAACATCGCTCTGACCCTCCGCTCGCCGGTGGGCGGGAGGCTGGGGTTCCACGGACGAGAGGGAGACCCATGGCACGTTGGGGAATCGCCACCACCACGCTGCTCGCGGCGGTCGCGCTCGGCGTCGGCGGATGCGGTGCCGCCGGACCGGCCGGTCAGCCGGCCCGGGAGACCGCCGTCGAGGTCGCTGCGGCGCTGGGCGCGGAGGGCCAGGCGCTGGCCGCGCTGGGCCTCGACGCCGGCGACCTGGACGTCGAGCCGCTGGCCGCACCCGCCTCGCCGGAGGCGTCGCCGGGCGCGGCCGGGGAGAAGCGGCGGGAACGCGCCGAGGAGCGCCGCGAGCGCCGGCAGGCCCGGGTGCTGCTGCGGCGGGACGCCCTGCACGGCGAGGCCGTGGTCCGGACGAAGGACGGCGGTACGCGGACCGTCGTCGTGCAGCGGGGCGAGGTGACCGCCGTCGACGGCGACTCGATGACCGTGAAGTCCGCCGACGGCTTCACCATGACCTGGACCTTCGGCGACAAGCTGCGTGTCGTGGAGCGTCGCACGACGATCCGCTCCGCCGACGTGAAGGTCGGCACGACGGTCGGTGTGGCCGGTGCCAAGGAGGGCGACGGCGGGGTCGCCCGCCTGGTCGTCGTGCCGGCCCGGCAGAAGTAGGTGGGGGTGTGGCCCGTCGGCGACGGCGGGCCACCCCACGCCGGCCGGCGCGGGCGGTGCCACCCGGGGAGGGCGGCACCGCTCACGCGGGCGGGTCGGACTCAGTAGACGCGGGAGCCGATGAAGTCGTCGTGCCCGTAGCCGACCGGGTTGGCGAAGTTGCGGGACTCGAAGGACCACTGCTGGCGGCTGCTGGTGGAGCAGGCGGCCAGCCGCAGCCGGGGGGTGCCCAGCAGCGGGTTGTCGAACGCCAGGCAGAGGTTGGCGTTGCCGGCCGCCTTGATCTGGTTGCCGGCCAGCACGAACTTCTGGTTGGCGCCGCCGTGGCAGTCGTGGATGTTCACCGCCGTGCCGGCGCTCAGCGATCCGCCCGAGACGTCCAGGCAGCGGTCGTGGGAGAGCTCCGAGTGCAGCGACTGGCGGGTCGGGTCGTACCAGAAGCCCTGGTTGCGTCCGCCGTGACAGCCGTACGACTGCTGGGGGGTGCCGTTGCGCGAGTCGTAGCCCTTGCCGTCGACGCAGGTGCCCGTGGCGGCGTTGCGCAGCTGCTTGAACTCGAAGAGCCCGTCGTAGAGCACGCCGTTGCCGGTGCTCGCCGGGTCCACGCAGGTCGCCCGCTGCCGCCCGGAGTTGACGAACTGGGTGACGCACTGGGCGAACATGCCGTGCCCCCGCTTGTTGGGGTGGAAGGACTGGCGGGCCGCGTTTTCGTCCCAGACGCCGAGCTCGATGAACAGGCCGCGTACGGAGGTGCTGTCGGTGCACACCTCGTGGCCGTGGAAGAGCCGGCTGGCGTCCAGGTAGCGGGTGCCCGTGTTGGCCGCCGCCGCCCGCAGCGCCGACTCGAACAGCGGCACCGCCTTGTTCCGCGCGAACGCGGCGTCGGCCAGGTAGAGCAGGCAGCCGCCGGCGTACCAGCCGGGGAAGTTCGGGTTGTCCTCCACGTCCGGGCTGCCCGGGCTCGGGTACGACATGAGCACCAGCTCGTAGTCGGACTGGAGGTAGCCGGCGCCGGTCATGGTCCGCCGGATGTCGGTGAGCGCGTCCTGCACGGCCCGGCGGCTGCCGTCGGTGCGGACGGTCCACTGGTCGGTGTAGGTGGGATAGCAGGCGCCCTGGAGGAGGACCCGGCGCACGGCGCAGTCGGTGGCGACCGGGCCGAACTGGATCGTGCCGTCGCCGTTGGCGCCGACCACCACCCAGATCAGCTTGATGTGCGTGTTGCGTGCCTTGATGGCCAGGTGGTCGCCCTGGTTCAGCTCGTTGTGCTGGGTGGGCCCGCCCCGGATCAGGTTCCACGGGGTCGCGCCGGAGCAGGCGATGTTGTACTTCTCGTCGGCGGTGAGGCCGGTGCGGAACACCGCCTGGTCGTACGAGCGGTCGCACCAGTTGCCGGGCTCGTGGGTGCCGGGCACGTAGTTGCCCACCCCCTCGCCCGAGATCTCGCTGTCGCCCATGGTGATCAGCGCGGTGCGGCGCTGCTCGATGGGGCGGACGGCGGGCGTGCCGTAGAGCGCGGTGGCCTCGGCGGCACGGATCGTCTCCAGGTTGGCGGGGAGCGGCTGGACGGCCGGACGGTCGGCCGCGGTGGCGGGGGAGGCCGTTCCGGCGAGCATCGGCAGGACGAGAGCGGCGGCGGCGACGACGGTGAGGGCCCGTCGTCGGGTCGCGCGTTCGCGCCTGGCGGAGGAACCAAGCATCGACGCACTCCTTTCGGGCTCGATCGCGGGACGTCGATCGAGTTACCAGAAGGTAGCGTCGGCTTCGAGGTATGTGAATGCGTCTCGTAATCGTTGCGCGCAGAGTGCAGAACAGGGCGATCCGGTCGAATCGCGCGACGGCGGGCTTCCCGGCGGTCAGCTCCCCGGCGGGAGGGCGTAGCCCACGTAGCCCCGGAACTGCACGCGCCAGCCCGCCGGCACCAGCGCCGTGCAGGCCGGCCGGCTGCCCGTGCAGACGATGGCGTCCACCGAGGCCGGGTCGGCCGGCGGGCGCCCGGGCAGCACCGACTGGAGCGCCACCAGCTCCGGCGGGCGGCCGTCCGCGTCGCGCAGCAGCAGCCACCAGGGGTACTCCCAGTTGTCGTTCTGCTGCACCAGGCCGATCCGGCGGGCGTCCGTCGCGCGTACCGCCCCGGCGGCCCAGCGGAACTCCTCCGCCCACTGGGGACGCCGCAGGAACCGGGTGTCCCATTCGGAGGTGGTGAAGACCGAGCCCGCCCCGACCAGCCGGCGCGGGAAGCCGTACGACACCGCCAGCACCCCGGCCAGCGCGCAGCCGGCCAGCACGGTCACCGCGAGCCCGGCCGCCACCGGCCGCCGTCCACCCGCGCCGCCGGCCCGGCGCCGGAACAGCGCGTCCAGCCAGAGCCCCGCCAGCGGTACGGCCAGCGCCAGCGCGTAGAGCAGCAGGCGGTTGCCCCACGGCTGCCACTTGATCATGGCGGTGTGCAGCAGCACGGCCGCCACCACGACCACCGCGTACGCGCGCAGCGGACCCGCCTGCGTCGGGGCGACCCGACCGGGCCGGGCCAGCGCGTACGCCGCGCCGATCACCGCCAGTGCCCCGGCCAGCGGGAAGGCCACCCGGTCCTCGTCCGGATACCACGACGGCACCGGGAACCGTTCCCGCCCGAAGGTGGTGGCCCGGTCCTGCGGGTCCACCCCGATGATCCCGGCAGCGCCGACGATCGCCTCGGCACCCGCCCGGCGCAGCGGCGCGAGCGGCGTGTCGAACGCGGTGTGCGCGATCCGCAGCGCGTTGACCAGCAGCGACGGCGGGTCGTGCCGTTCCATCGGAATGGACTCGCGCAGCCGGGGCGGCCCGAGCGGATGCCCGAACTCGGCGGTCACCCGGGCCAGGAACGGCCCGACCACCACCACCGCCACCAGCAGGATCAGCGCCGACCCGGCGACCGTCCGACGCACCTGCCGCCGCGACCGGACGCCACCGGTCCGGGCCAGCCGGAGCTGGGCCAGCCCCCAGAGCAGCAGCAGCGGCCCGACCGCGACCAGGCCGCTGGTCTTCGTCAGCGCGGTCAGCCCGGTGGCCGCCCCCAGCGCCAGCATCGCCCCGGCCCCGGCGCGCCGGCGCAGCCCGTCCAGGGCGAGCGTGGCCGCGCAGGCCACCCAGGCGGCGCAGACCAGGTCCGTCTGGGTGCTGGTCGCCTGGAGCGCCACCATCGGGGTGGTGGCGAGCACGAACGCGGTCAGCAGTTGGGCCCGCCGTCCCCCGCCGAGCTGCGCGGTGATCCGGGTGGCCGCCAGCAGTACGCCGACGCCGGCCGCCCACTGCACCAGGTGGTGCAGTGCGTCCCCGCCGGTGAACAGGCGCAGGTGCAGCAGCAGGTACTCGGCGCCGGGCGGGATGGTGACCTGCCGGTGGATGGCGGTGGGCCAGAAGTCCAGGCCGCCCCGGGCGACCCAGTGCTCCACCTTGGGCAGGTGGTAGGTCTGCGAGTCGAAGTTGTTCGGCTCGGCCAGCAGGGCGATCAGCAACTCGACCAGCAGCAGCCCGCCGACCGTGCCGGCGAGCAGCCGCTCACCCCGGCCCGCCGTACGCCAGGCGTCAGCCAGCCGGGTCCACCGCCCGGCGTGGCGGGGTGCGACGGGACGTGCGGCGGCTGGCGGCGGAGGAGGGGGCGGGGTGCCGACGGCCGGGCCGGCCGTCGCGCCGACCAGCGCGGGCTCGGACGTGACGACGGCCTCGACGGCGCGGTGCGCGGCGGCGACCACGGCCGTGCCGCGCGCTTCGTCCCGGCGGCGTCGCCAGCCGACGGCGGCGAGCGCGCCCGCGAGCAACGTCAGCCACGCCACGGCGAACGCCGGCAGGGTGAGCAGCCGCAGCGCGCCCAGTAGTTCCACCGTGAGCACCGCGAACGCCCCGGTCGCCAGAGCCGCCCGGACCAGCGCGAGGCGCCGCCCCGCCACGGTCCCGGCCGCGACCGGACGGAGCGCGACGGCGAGCAGCCCGATTGCGGCGAGCGGCGCCAGGGCGAGCAGGTAGCCGACTGCCGACATGCCGGCAGTAAACACCATGAACCTGAGGCCGCCGCGCCCAATGCCCGCAGTGCTGAGCGCCGGTCGCCGGCCGCCAGGCTAGGCTAGGGCAGACATATCGTCGCCACCGTGGAGATTTCCGTGAAGCTCTCGATCCTCATGCCGGTCTACAACGAGGAAGAGCGCATCGCGGATGCCCTCAAGCAGGCACTGGCGGTCGACTACCCGTGTGAGATCGAGCTGGTCGTGGTCGACGACGGCAGCCGGGACGGCACCGGGGAGATCCTCGGTCGGGCCGACGACGCGCGCCTGCGGGTCATCACGCACCAGCGTAACGCCGGCAAGGGCGCCGCCATCAAGACGGCGGTCGACAACGCCGAGGGCGACTACATGGTCATTCTCGACGCCGACCTGGAGTACGACCCGCTGGACATCCCGAAGCTGCTCGACCCGGTGCTCGACGGGCGGGCCACGGTGGTCTACGGCAACCGCACCTTCGGCAGCCACAGCGCCTACAGCTTCTGGTACGTGATGGGCAACAAGGGCGTCACGATGGCGGCGAACGTCCTGTTCAACTCCTACATCGGCGACCTGGAGACCTGCTTCAAGCTGATGCCGGTCGCGCTCTACCGCTCGCTCGACATCCGCTCGCGCGGCTTCGGCATGGAGGCCGAGGTCACCGGCAAGCTGCTGCGCCAGCGTATCCGCCCCTACGAGGTCCCGATCAGCTACCGGGCGCGGGGCCGCGAAGAGGGCAAGAAGATCACCTGGAAGGACGGCGTCGAGGCGATCTGGATCCTGGGCCGCGAGCGCACCCGCCGCCGCCGCCTCGGCGCCCCGACCCGCTGACCCCTCCTGCCCTCCCGCGTCGCCCCCCCGCCACCGCCGGCCTCCACGCCGCCGCGGTCGGCGTGACTCGGCGGTCGGCGTGACTCAGCGGCCGGCGTGCCTCAGCGGCCGGCCGGCACCGGCGCCGCGTCCAGGAACCCGGCGACCGAACGGCGCAGCCCGGTCGCGTCCAGCCCGTGCCAGCGGGTGTGGTCGTCGGCCGAGCCGTAGCGGCGCAGCTCCTCCCGTCCCACGCCGAGCGCCAGCAGCCGGTGCGGCCGGTCGGCCAGGGCCGCCGACACCACCCGGGCCGACGTACCGGCCAGGTAGGGCTCCACCAGGATCACCGCGTCGCCGGTCAGCGCCCGCAGGCCCGCCGTGTCGAACGGTCGCGGCCGGTGCGTGTAGGCCACCGTCACGCCCAGGTCGGCCACCGCCGCCACCGCCGCGTCCAGCACCGGCCCCACCGCGACCAGCAGCGGTGCGCCCGGCCCCGCGTCCCGGATCACCCGCAGCGCGCCGTCGCCGCCGTACGGGCGGGCGTTGTGCAGCGTCGACAGTCGCAGGTACGCCGAGCCGTCGGCGGCCACCGCGTTCCGCAGCAGCGCCGGCACCTCGTCGGGGTGACCGGGAACGTGCACGGTCCAGCCGTGCAGGGTGTCGATCAGCGAGACGTCGGCAGGCGACAGGTGGGTCCGGCCGGCGGCCGCCCGGTCGTACGACGCGCCGATGCTGACCAGCACCGCGCCCACGCCCTGGTGGTCCAGGTCGAGCTTGAGCTGCTCGTACGCCCGCTCGACGAGGAACGGGGCGTAGCTGTGCGCGATCGGCCGGAGCCCGGTCAGGGCGAGCCCGCCGGCCACGCCCACCAGCAGTTGTTCCCGGATGCCGACGTTCAGCACCCGGTCCGGGTGCCGGTACGCGGCCGGGGCGAACGCGTCGGCGGAGATGTCGGCCAGCACCAGGGCCGTACGCGGATCCTCCGCCAGCAGCGCGGTGGTGGTCTCGATGAAGCGGTCCCGCACGGTCACTCCCCCTGGTCGACGACCGCGACGACGACGTGCGGCCGGTGGTTGTCGTGCCCGGTCAGGGCGGTGTGCAGGGCGTCGTGGTCGTGCCCGTCGACGGTGGTGGCGGTCCAGCCGTTGACGGTGAACCGGGCCGCGGCGCCGCCCGCCCAGCCGTGCGTGGCGGAGCCGTTGTCGACCACGATCGCGGTCAGGCTGCCGAGCCCGGTCGCCCCCGCGTACGCGATCGCCTCGTGGTTGGAGCCCTCGTCCAGCTCCGCGTCGCCGAGCAGCACGTGCACCCGGGGCGTCAGCAGGCCCTGGGCGCGCAGCCCGAGCGCGGTGCCCACGCCGAGCCCGAGCCCGTGACCCAGCGAGCCGGAGCCGATCTCCACCCCGGGCACCAGCACCCGGTCGGGGTGGTCGCCGAGCCGGCTGGCGGGCCCGCCCTGGTCGTCGAGCCAGTCGGCGGGAACGAACCCCTTCGCGGCGAGTACGGCGTAGTAGCCGGCCACGGCGTGGCCCTTGGAGAGCAGGAACCGGTCCCGCCCGGGGTCGTCTACGGTCTCCGGGGTGACCCGGAGGATCCGGTCGTAGAGCACCCAGAGCACGTCGACGGTGGAGCGGACGTTCGCGCCGAACTCCCGGCCCGCGCGCACCCGCTCGTACAGCGGCGCGACGGGTCCCGGCAGCGGCGGGGCGCCCGGGTGGCGGGGTGGCGCGGCGGTGGGGTCACGGGGTGGCGCGGCGGTCGGGGCCGGATCCGCGCTGGCGGTGGTCGTGGTCATGCCGCTAGCCTGCAAGTTGAAGTCCACTTCAACTCAAGGCGACGTGATGCACGAGTCTCTGACCATCGGCCAGCTCTCCGTCCGCAGCGGCGTCGCGCCCTCGGCGCTGCGCTACTACGAGCGGCTCGGGCTGATCCGGGCGGAGCGGACGGGCGGCAACCAGCGCCGCTACGCCCGCACCGAGCTGCGCCGGGTCGCTTTCGTCCGGATCTCCCAGCAGGTCGGCATCTCGCTGGAGGAGATCCGGGAGGCGCTGGACTCCCTGCCCGCGTCCCGTACGCCGAGCGCGGAGGACTGGGCGCGGCTCTCCGCGACCTGGCGGGAGCGGCTCAACGAGAAGATCCGGCTGATGACGAAGCTCCGCGACGACCTCGACGGCTGCATCGGCTGCGGCTGCCTGTCCCTGCAACGCTGCACGCTCAACAACCCCGGCGACTCGCTCGCCGGCGAGGGCCCCGGCGCCCGCCTGGTGCTGCCCCGCGAGGCCGCGGATCCGACGCCGACGCCCTGACCCCGGGCGGGCCCGCTCCATCGCCGCAGCGCCAGGCAGTCGCCAGCCCGGCCAGGCCCGTCCCCCGCCGGGGCGGGCCGCGCGTCAGCCGGTGGTGAGCAGCACCTTGCCGACGTGGTCGTTCGACTCGACCAGCCGGTGCGCCCGCGCCGCCTCCGTCATCGGCACCCGCCGGTCCACGACCGGCCGGACCGCCCCCGACTCGACCAGCGGCCACACCTGCTCGCGGACGCCGCGCACGATCTCCGCCTTCTCCGCCAGCGGCCGGGACCGCAGCGCGGTGGCCGCGATCGTGCCCCGCTTGGCCAGCAGCGCCGAGAGATCCAGCTCGCCCTTGCGGCCACCCTGCATGCCGATCACCACCAGCCGGCCGCCCGTGGCCAGCGCCGCCACGTTCCGGGGCAGGTAGGCGGCGCCCATGATGTCGAGGATGACGTCGGCGCCCCGGCCGCCGGTGACCCGCCGGACCTCCTCGACGAAGTCCTGCTCCCGGTAGTCGATCGTGTGCGCCGCCCCCAGCTCACGCAGCCGCTCGTGCTTCGCGGCGCGGGCGGTGACCGCCACGGTGGCGCCGAGCGCGGCCCCGAGCTGGATCGCGAAGGTGCCGATGCCGCTGCCGCCGCCGTGCAGCAGCAGCGTCTCGCCCCTGCCGAGCCGGGCCACCTGCACCACGTTCGACCAGACCGTGCAGGCGACCTCGGGCAGCGCCGCCGCGTCGACCAGGTCGACGCCGGCCGGCACCGGCAGGAGCTGCCCGGCCGGCACCGCGACCCGCTCCGCGTAGCCGCCGCCGGCCAGCAGCGCGCAGACCTCCCGGCCCACCTCCCAGCCGGTCACGTCGGGACCGATCGCGCTGATCACCCCGGAGCACTCCAGCCCGGGGTACGCGGGCGCGCCCGGCGGCGGCGGGTAGTGCCCCTGCCGTTGCAGCAGGTCGGCCCGGTTGACCGCGCTGGCCCGCACGTCGACGACCACCTCGCCCGGGCCGGGCTCGGGATCGGGCACCTCGCTCCAGACCAGTGCGTCGGGTCCGCCGGGCTCCGGGACAGTCATCGCGCGCATGTTCCGTGTCTACCCCACCCGCCCGTCGGTCCACGCCCGGGCCAGGATCTCGTCCACCGTCCGCGCCGGGGTCAGCGCCGAGGTGTCCAGCCAGAGCCCGATCCGGGGCGTCTGCGCCCGGAAGTCCGCGTCCAGGTCGGCGACCGGCCAGTCCCCGTACCCCTTCTTGTCGCGCGCCTCCTCGCGGGCGGCGACAGCCTCGGGGCTTGGCGCGAGCACCACCACCGCCAACGGCCGGTGCCGGATCCGGTCGACCATCGCCGGCAGCTCCGCGCCGAGGACCACGTCCTGGAGCACCACGGTGAAGCCGGCGGCGGCGTACCGGTCCGCCGCCGACGCCGCGAGGTCGTAGCGCAACCGCAGCTGCCGCCACGCCTCCGGCGACGGCTCGGCGGTCATCTCCTCCCGGCCGCTGACCACCATCCGCCGGAAGACGTCGCCGCGCAGGTGCACCGCGCGGGGCAGCCGCCGGGCCAGCGCCTCGGCCACAGTGGACTTTCCGGCGGCCATGATTCCGCTGATCAGCACCACCGACGGGTTCTCCCACACGCCGTCGATCATGCCAGCGCGGGTGCGGTGCCCGCTCGCCCGCAGCGGGTCCGTGGCAGACTAGGCACGTCGCGCACCCTCGGGCGCGCGGCCCGGGAGGGTTCGCCTAGTGGCCGATGGCGCTGGTCTTGAAAACCGGTAAGGCAGCGATGTCTTCGTGGGTTCGAATCCCACACCCTCCGCTTCCTGACGATCGGTCCTGACGCAGCTCAACCCCGGTTTTCGGCCGGGGCTGAGCGCTGGTGGGGGGGCGGGTGGGGGCCTAAGCCCGCCAGAACGGGGAGTGCGGCTACGCCCAGCGCGCGCCGTTGCGAACTGCCGTGGCTATGTCCAGTAGGTGGCTCAGCCGGTACCGCAACACCCGGGCTTGCCTTATCGACAGCACGAGGTTGGCGGCGGCGCTGTCCTCGACGCTTGTCAGGCTCACCATTGCCTCGGCGGCCGGGTGCAGTGCTTGCACCAGGCCCACGTCGACGATGAACGCCTCCAGCCGGTTGGTGTCCAGGTGACGGGTTCGGGAACGGTGGTGGCCTCGGCGCTGGCAGCCGTCCCGGTCGCACCAGCGCGGGCAGGCGGTCGGGTTGACCTCGGCAAGGGCGCCGGTCTGGTACACGTGCACGTAGCCGCAGTGCCGATCCAGACCTGCCGCGCCGGCCGGGTGGGCATTCAGTCCCGCCCGCGCGCTCGCAGTCGTTGCGCTGCTGACGTGTGCTGCGCAGGTGTAGGCGCAGGCGTCGAGGGAGTCGGCTGTGTAGAGCTCGATGCGGACGGTCGCAGGCTCTCGACAGGCGGCCAGGGTGGGTAGGGTGCTCACGGGTCGCCTCCCTGGGGCGATCAAGGCCCTCGGTCGGCGGTGCAGTCGCTGGCCGAGGGCCGCTCTGTTGGGTGACCGTGACTTAACGTACAGTCTCTAGACGTCTAGATGCTAGACGTCTAGAGACTGAATATCCCCGCAGACGTACAGATCATGTGCGTGCTTACGCTCTCGCCCATGACGAGCCCGCTGTCCAATGTGCCGCTCTATCGGCAGTTGGCGGACCTGCTCGCCGCCCAGATTGAAGAGGGCAAACTAACTCCTGGTCAGCCGCTGCCGAGCGAACTACACCTCCAGCAGACCTACGGCGTAGCCCGGGGCACCGTGCGGATGGCCATGCGGGAACTGCGCGACCGGGGTCTTGTCGTCACCGTGCATGCACGAGGAACGTTCGTGGCCGAGCGGCCTGACACCGACTCGCAGTAGAGGTCCCAGCCTGCTCGTTCGGCTCGCCCCGTACCTGCGGAGGTGTCGTCAGCAGCGGAGGTAGGTGCCGCACAGCGGCGGCGCGTCGACGCGGCAGACCTTCCAGCCGCCGCCGAAACCGCCCTCCTCCGCCGTCTGGAAGCGCCACCGGTGGGTGGCGCCGGTGAAGGTGACGCTCCCCGTGGAGTCGACCTCCGTGAACCGGAGGTCCACCATCGCCGAGACCGTGCCGTCCGGGTCGGTCTGCCAGTTGGTCGTCTCGACCCGTACGCCGAACGTGACCTGCGATTCGACCTGTTTGCGCAGGTCGCGGGCCTGGCGGAACAGCTCGTCCCGGTTGTCGCCGCACAGGCACCGGTTGATGTCGGGGTGCTCGTCCGGTTGGAAG